>JAFYLE010000135.1 GCA_017537265.1 Clostridia bacterium
ATATAAAAAAGATGCGCGCCTGCGGGCGCGCGGGGTGACAGAGCGCGTACTTGCCTGCGGCAAGTTGCAACTCTGTCTTGTCGGCTTCCGCCTCCATTTTCCTTCGGAAAACCGTCAGAGCCGCGCAAAGCCTTAAGTCGCCGTCCGAAGACGGCGAAACACCCCTTTTCACTTCCAAAGGAGTGCGGGTTTTTAGGTAATAATTGTGATGAGAATGAATTAACCTCACCTCCCGCGTGGGGAGGTGAGGTTAATTCCAAGCCGCCTGCGGGGCGCAGTCGGCTTGGAGCACAAGGAGAGTTTCGCGCTCTGCGGAGCGCGACTTAAGGCGCTGCCTTAAGAAACCGCAAACTTTTGAAAAAGTTTGATCAAAACTTTCTTGTTGCTGTTGTTTTTGTTTTATCTCTTTTTCTTGTTTTGAGGCTTATTCTTCTGTCCGTTGCCCGTGGGCTTTGAGTTTTTCTGCGGTCTTGCTGACTTTTGATTGCGCTGATTCTGATTGCGGTTTTGCGGTTTGCCTTGATTCTTACCCTGGGGTTTGAAATTGTTTTCAGGGCGGACGAGGCAATCCTTGCCCGTGCCGATGAGGTCCTCGCGGTGCGCGGCTATTAGCGCTTCGCGGACGAGGGGGGCGTTTTCGGGCTTGCCGTACTGCAAGAGGGCGCGCTGAAGTCGCTTTTCACGCGGATCGCGAGCGACGTAGACCTTTTTGCCCGTGAAGGGATCGATTCCCGTGGCAAACATAACCGTCGAAGCCGTGCCGGGAGTGGGGTAGAAGTCCTGAACCTGCTCGGGCGAGAGGTTTTCGCGCTTGAGGTAGAGCGCGAGGGCGATCGCGTCGTGCAGAGTCGAGCCGGGATGGCTTGACATCAGGTAGGGCACAAGATACTGCTCCTTGCCGCAGGCACGGCAGAGGTCGAAGAATTTCTCGCGGAATCGGCGGTAGACCGAGAAATCGGGCTTGCCCATATAGGAGAGAACGCCTGCCGAGCAATGCTCGGGTGCAACCTTGAGCTGTCCCGACACGTTATCGCGGACGAGCTTGCGGAAGAAGGAGTCGTCGGGGTCTGCCATAAGGTAGTCAAATCGGATGCCCGAGCGGATGAATACCTTCTTGATGCCGGGGATCGCTTCGACCGACTCGATCAGATCGTAGTAATCCTTGTGATCGACCTTGAGATTCGGGCAGGGCTTGGGCGCGAGACACTTGCGATTCGGGCAAACGCCGTGAGAGAGCTGTTTGTCGCAGGCGGGGCCGCGGAAATTTGCCGTCGGACCGCCAACGTCGTGTATGTAGCCCTTGCAATCGGGCATCTTGACGATCTCGTGCGCCTCGGCGAGAACGCTTTCCTTTGAACGGCTTCTTACGCTTCGTCCCTGATGGAACGCGAGCGCGCAGAAATTGCACGCGCCGAAGCAGCCGCGGTTGTGCGTGATCGAGAACGCGACCTCCGCAATCGCGGGCACGCCGCCGTCTTTATCGTAAATGGGATGTACTTTTCTTGTGTAGGGGAGCGCGTAAACGCGGTCGAGCTCCTCGCGCTCAAGCGGCGGCATCGGGGGATTCTGAACGAGGATCTTGTCGCCGTAGTGCTCATGGATTGCTCTGCCGCCGATGGCATCCTGCTCGCGGTACTGCGCGCCGAAAGCCTCGGCGTAAGCGCGACCGCCCTCTTTGAGCTCTTCCCAATCGAGCTCGGTGGCAACGGGATAATGCACCTCGGGCTTGTCCGCGCGGCAAAGGTAACAGGTACCGCGCACGTCGCGGATCTTCTTGATCGGAACGCCCTTATCGAGAAGGTCGGCGATGCGGACGAGGATGTTTTCGCCCATTCCGTAGGTCAGAATGTCGGCGCGGCTGTCGATCAGGAGCGAGCGGCGCATACGGTCCTCCCAGTAATCGTAGTGCGCGAAGCGGCGAAGCGAGGCTTCAAGACCGCCGAGGATGATCGGCACGTCGCCGTATGCTTGTCTAATCATATTTGAGTAAACGATAGTCGCGCGGTCGGGGCGAAGTCCCGTCTTTCCGCCGGGGGAGTAGTAGTCGTAATTACGGCGGTGGCGCGTGACCGAATAGTGCGATACCATCGAGTCGACGTTGCCCGCGGTGACGAGAAATCCGAGTCGCGGCTTGCCGAAGCGCTTGACGTCGTCGAGCGTTTTCCAATTCGGCTGTGCAAGTATTGCAACGCGATATCCCGCCGCCTCAAGCACACGCGAGATGATGGCAACACCAAAGGAGGGATGGTCAACGTAAGCATCCCCCGTGATATATACGAAATCGGGTCTGTCCCACCCGCGCGCCTCAACCTCAGCGCGCGAGATGGGAAGAAATTCTGTTCCGAGCATTTTTTATCTCCGAGATTATTTTTTAGTCTTTTTAATTCCGAAAAATTTTCTTAAAATGGGTGCCAGAATGGCGGGTGGGCGCATCAGAACGATCCTCATAGCAAATTCTCCTTACTTAATAAGCAAAAATCCTGCGCAGAGGAGGATCGCCGCCTCGATGAAGGCGAGGGTCCTGCCGGGCAGCAGGAAGGCGAGCATTATCCCCGCGCCGAATGTCAGCGCGAGCACGCCGATCGTCTGCCGCATCCTTCTGCAATCTCTCATGATCCACCTCCGCATATCGTTTTCAATGACATTATATGCGGTGGCGCGGCGAAAGTTTACGCGTCGCGCGATTCTATGAGATAAAGCGCACCCTTTTTGACCGAGATGAGCGCGCAGTTGCCCTCGATCTCGTTTGAAGTTGCAAAGCCGCCGTTTCTTCTTGACAGCTTGACGTTTTTGAGGGGATATTTCGCGCCCTCGATCGACACGCCCTTGACGACGTCACTGACGGGGAGGAGCGAGAAATACTTGAATCCGCCGCCGCGCCCGATTAACGCAGAGCCTCCGTTTACAAAGTGG
>JAFYLE010000136.1 GCA_017537265.1 Clostridia bacterium
CCACCCCCGCCACAGTTACCCCGGCAGCCAACACCCGTCCCGCACAGCAGAGCGGACCGGCAGACCCTAACATCTGTACCGACTGCGGCACGAAGATTTCCAACGGCGTGTCAGACTACTCTATCGAGAACTACGGCACACCTCTTTGTATGAATTGTCAGAGAAAGAGAGGTAATCAGTAATGGTGACGATTTTAACGCAGGACAGAAAAAGCATTCTCAACGTCGAAACCGTTGACCGCATTTATGTGGACGGAGGTACGATTTACGCGCAGAGCCTCGGCGGGACCGTTACCGAGGTCGGCCGCTACGAAAAGCCCGCAAACATCGTTAAGGTGATGAACTACATCGCATTCAGCCTCGCCTCCGCCGCAAAGGACGGCGGCAAGACCGTTATTATCCCCTCCGAGGAGGTTGTTAGCAACGACAAGGACATCGTGGCTCAAATCCTCAAAACGGTACGAGAGAAGAACGCGGGCGCGGGTGTCACTCTCGTAGAAATCGCCCCGGAACTCAAAGACTACCTCGACGGACTGAAAGGAGGCGACGGCAAATGAAGATTTTGCATACAGGCGATTGGCACATCGGCAATTACCCCGGCCCGGAGCAGAACGGCGAAAACGCCCGTTTCCTTGACCTCTGCCGTTGCCTTGACGCGCTCGTTGTAAAGGCGACGGAGGAAAGCCCGGACCTCATCGTGGTAGCGGGCGATATGTTCCACCAAGCAAAGGTATGGAGCGACAGAGGCCTCCGCGAGAACAGGACGGCGACGCACTATATCAGACTGCTCGAAAAGGTCGCCCCGGTCGTTATCGTGAGAGGTACACCCAATCACGACTCCGAGCAGCAGTTTGAACTCCTCAAAAATACATTCGAGGGCGACGTAGAGGTGAAAATCATCACCGAGCCGCAGGTCGTCAGAATTTACACCGGCCGCTGTGGTTGGGTGCAAATTGCAGGACTCCCCGGCTTTGACAGAGGCTTTTACAGAGCCAAACACCCCGGACTCTCCAAAGAGGAGGAAAACGAAGTATTCACCGAGGAACTCACAAGCCTCATCGTTGGCTTGAAAGCAAGCTGCGAAGACGGAACGCCGACCGTCCTCGTTTCCCACTTTACAATCCCAGGTTGCAATATGGAGAGCGGACAGACGCAGTTTTTCTCACAGTTTGAGCCTGTCGTTTACCCCGCCACCCTTTTGGCGGCAGACTTTGACCTCAACTGTTTCGGTCATATCCACAGACCACAGCACATCGAGGAGGCCCACTACACATTCTACTGCGGCGCGTTATCTGCGATGAACTTCAATGACGAGGGACAGGAACGCGGATTTTATATCCACGACATCGACCAAAACGACAAAACCGTACACAGCGAATTCCACGCCCTGCCTACAAGAGAATTCAAGACGATTTACCTCGAAGACGAGGACGTGGAGGCCCTCAACAACGGCAATATGGAATGGCTGTTGGAGGCGACTTGTTGCAACGACTTCCCCGGAAAAATCGTCCGCGTCCTTTACAACTGCACCGACGAGAAAAACAAGGCTTTTAACAAAGCCGCTATTGAACAGTATCTATACAACAACGGCGCATTTTGGGTACAGGAAATCACCCCGCAGAAAATCACCGTTTCGGTCAATAAGGACAGCCTATCCGACGAAAGCGGCCCGGAAGAAAACCTCCGTCAGTATTTCGAGGAAAAGGGCTACGCCCCGGAGCGTATCGGCGAAATCATCGAGGCAGCCCGCCCCCTCATCGCAGAGGCGACCGAGAACGCCAAAGGCGGAGCGAAAAGCGGTCTGTTTACCCCTCTTAAAATCGAGGTTAAGAACTACCGTAATTACCGCGAGGAGTCTTTTGACTATGACGGCATTCGCTTCTGCACTATCAACGGCGAAAACGGCGCGGGCAAATCAAGCCTCTTTATGGACGCTATGCTCGACGCGCTCTTTGAAGAGCCGCGCGAGGGCGACCTCACGGGTTGGATTTGCAACGACCCTGACATCAGAAGCGGCTCTATTCAGTTTACATTCCGCGTCGGCGACAGCACCTACCGCGTAACCCGTACCCGCCAAAAGAGCGGCAAGGCGACCCTCAATATCTCCGAACTCGTAGAGGGCGAATGGCAGGACCGTTCCGCAGAGAGATACAAGGACACGCAGAACATCATCACCGACACTATCGGTATGGATAGCCTCACTTTTAAGGCTTGCGCCCTCATTATGCAGGACCAGTACGGACTATTCTTACAGGCCGACAAGGAGGCGCGAATGGCAATCCTCGGCAATATCCTCGGACTCGGTATCTACGAGAAAATGGAGGACCTCGCCGCAGCTTCTTTGACCGACCGTAACCGCAGTATCAGAGCCTTACAGGACAAGGTAACGGACATCACCGCAAAACTGCCCGACCCGGAGGCACTCTCCGCTGACATCGAAGCAGAAAAGGCGGAAATCGCCCGATTGCAGAAAGACTCCGAAAGGAAGACAGCGGAAATCGACAGCACAAAGGTACGCCTCAATACCAAAATCGAGGCCGCACAGAGAGCCGTCCGAATTCAGACCAACATCGCCGCCCTCACAAATAAGTTGAGCGGCGCGACAGCAAACAAGACTACGCAGACCCTTATCATCAACGGCGCGACTGCGATGTTGGCGCAGGAGGCAGAAATCACGGCGGGCGTGGCTGAATACGAAACCCTGCTCGAAAAAGAAAAGACCCTCATTTCCGCAAAGGACCGTCGGGACGACCTTGCTCGTCAGCGCGACAAACTTACCGCAGAGGTAATGGCAATCGACGCAGACATCAAGAAGAACGCCACCGACACCGAGGCGGCAAGAAAAGCCCTCGCCGACACAGAGGCAACCCTCGCTGACGAAGCGACCCTCGCGGTGAAGCATAGCGAATATATCGCAAAAGCGGCAGAGGTAAAGGATATGGAGGCGGCGTTTGCGGAATACCAAGCCGCAAAGCAAGCAGAATACACGGCAAATTCTGAACTCTCCGCTCTTGGTGTAAAGTTCGAGGGCGAAAAGGACCGCAGACAGGCAGAAATCAATTCCCTGTTAAAGAGCGTGGAACTGCTTGACAACAGCGGTTGCCCGCACATTGAAACAGCCTCTTGCAGATTCTTGGCAGAGGCACTCAAATCCAAAGCCGCCCTGCCCGGAAAACAAGCAGAGGCAGAGGCATACGAACTCGAAGCCTCGAAAACACTTGCAGAGGCGCAGGAACGCGCCGATTTGGCGCGAGAAGCGGTTAGGGCTAACAAGTATACCCCCGAAAGAATGGCGGCTCTCCGCACCGAATTAGAGGCGTTGAGAGCATACGAGGAAAAGTATACCGCCCTCGACAGCACAAAGGCAAAGGCCGCAGAACTCCGAGAGCGTATTTCCGCCCTCGAAGCAAAGGCCGGCGAACTGCTTGACAAGATGAAAAAGGTCGAAGCGGAGCGCGACGAGGTATGCGACCTTTTGAAGACGGCAGAAACAGCCGCAGAGGGTTACGACCTCCTCGCCGCCCAAATCAGAGCCGCCCGCGTTTGGGTAGAAAAGGAAAAGGAACTCCCCGTCGCCCGCGAAAGACTCGCC
>JAFYLE010000137.1 GCA_017537265.1 Clostridia bacterium
ACCGCAAATGCAGTGCTTGTAAAGAAAAGAGGACAGAGAATGCAAAAACATTCTCTGTCCTTTTCTTGTCGGTAGGTAATGTATTCTATTGAGTTTCAAAAACTGTCCTTTAGAGCACGTACCTAAGAAGCGCCTGTTGTTTTTTATTCGGTAATGGTGATATCGAGGTAGTTGGAGAAGCTCTCGCCCTTTGCGAGGTGGATCATCTCGTTCTTGGTAGCGAGGTCGTCGACCTTGCCGTCGGTTGCGGGAATGCCGTGCCAGGGCTCGATGCACACGTAGGGAGCGTCGCTCTCGGGCTTGTGCCAAAGACCCAGGTGGGTCATGTCCTCGAAGTGGACGGTGAGCACCTTCTCGTTCTTGGTAGACTTCAGAGACACGCGGTTGCACATACCCGTGAAGAACATGCCGTGGTTGTTGAGAAGCTCGTGCGACAGACGAATGATCTTGCCGTCCTCGAGCGGGTACGGATCGTCGTAGCCTGCGTAGAAGAAGCCGTTGTCGCTGGTATGAATGATGCTGGTAGACTTGGCGCAAGCAAACTCAAGGTAATAATCGTCGAAGCTCTCACCCTCCCCAAAGGGTACGTTGAAGCCGGGGTGACCGCCTACCGAGAAGGGCAGATCCTTTTCGTTCTCGTTTTCGACGTAGAAGGTATTTTTGAGAGTTGCGCCCTCAAGCGAGAAGGTTACCCGGAACAAAAAGGAGAACGGGTAGCACGCGCGGGTCTCCTCGTTGTCGCGAAGCTCAAAGGTGATAGCGTCCTCGGTCTTTGCGATAACGTCAAACGTCTGGAAGCGAGCGAAGCCGTGCAGGACCATCTCATATTCCTTGCCCTCGTAGGTGTACTTGCCGTCGATCAGTCTGCCGCAGATGGGGAACATAATGGGGGCTCTGCCTGCCCAATACTTCTCGTCACCCTGCCACAGATACTCGGTTGCCGTCTTCTTGCCCACGATGGACTGAAGCTCGGCGCCCTTGTCCGAAATCACGACCTTCAGAAATTCGTTTTCAATACAGTAATTCATAGTCTTTCCTTCCTTTATGCAAATGTTTTGTTTTCAATTAAAATCTTCAATGCTTCCACCGCTACGCGGATCGCCTTGTCGGTATCGTGATCCTCTTTCTGATCAAGTCCTGCGCTTGCGCGTTCCTGATTCCAGATAACGTGGAACACCGCGCCCGTGGCAATATCCAACGTTGCGCCTACGGTAAAGAGGGTGGACGCCTCCATCTCGCTGGCAAGCACGCCGAGACGCTTCCAAGCCTCCCATTTTTCAAGAAGAGCCGCCGAGGTTGGCATACGTGCGGGCGAATGCTGACCATAGAAGGAGTCCTTGCTCTGTACCACACCCGTGTGCGAGGAGTAGCCGAGGCGGTCTGCCGCCTGCATCAGCGCGATCATAACGCGCGCATCGGGAACCGCGGGAAACTCGGGGGGCGCATACTCGTGGCTGGTGCCGTCCTGACGGACCGCGCCGTTTGCGATCACCACATCACCGCTTTCCACCGAAAGGCGAATGCCACCGCAGGTCCCCACCCGAATGAGAACCTTGGCGCCTGCCGCAAACAGCTCTTCTACCGCAATGGTGGTCGAGGGACCGCCGATGCCCGTGGAACAGGCAGTCACGGTCTCGCCGAGAAGGGTTCCGTTCCAAATGTTGTATTCTCGGTTCTGCCCAACGAAATGAGGGTTATCAAAATACGCCGCGATCTTTTCACAACGGGCGGGGTCACCGGGCAAAATACAATATTTGCCGATATCACCCTCGCCTACGTCAATATGATACTGCTTCTTATGATCCTGTAACATATTCTAACCTCC
>JAFYLE010000138.1 GCA_017537265.1 Clostridia bacterium
CGCCGAAGTCGAGGTCAAGTAATCTCGCTTCGACCTTCCAAGGTCACGAAAGGGAGCGCGGCACATTCGCCGCGCTCCTTTGTTTGTACGCAGGACATGATACAAGGTCTGGAGTGAAAGTCTCCAATGGGCCAGTTAGGAGGAACCAAATAGCCGAAGACAAACTTGCATCCGCGAGGATGCGGGCGAAGGAAGTCGGAGGCGAAACTCGGAGGACACGAACAGAAAGCGGATACAAGGCCTTCTCGCGGGCAAGCCAGCATTGGATGGCGAAACCCCAAGCCTAACCGTAGCGAGGTGGTAAATCCGCGTCCCGCCGAGCGAAAGACATGTATCTTATTCCTGGAGGTCTCCGCGCCTGTGCGAAAGCACTACGCCGTCCGCGAGGACGGGGGACGGGCGGGGAGAAGTCAGCAGAAGCCATAGTAGCCGACCTCGGCGGCGAAGGGCGGAATCAGTCAACAAGCGCGGGGAACGGAATCGCATGGGCAGGAAGAGAAGGAAAAGAGACCCCGAAGGCCAGATGACCTTTGGCTTCGGGGACTGCCTGTCGGCCGAAGGCGGCGAAGTGAAATGCCGAGATAGGCGCGGACAGGGTTCCCAAAAGCCCATGAAGAGGAAACAAGAACCAGCGCAAGGGAAAGACCTCATGGAAAAGGTGGCCGACCTCGGCAACCTCGTGAGGGCGTGGAAGCGCGTCAAGGCCAACAAGGGGTCGGGCGGAACGGACGGGATGACCGTCAAGGCGTTCGACGAAAGGTCTTGGACGCTTCTGCGGGAAATGCGAAGCGAACTGCTCGACGGCAAGTACAAGCCCGTCGAGGTGAGGGGAGTCCAAATCCCCAAGCCCAACGGGAGCAAGCGGCAGTTGGGAATACCGACGGTGAAAGACCGCATCGTGCAACAGGCGTTGGCGCAGGTGCTCATGCCGATGTACGAAAAGGTGTTCTCTGAATCAAGCTACGGGTTCAGGCCGAATCGGAGCGCACACGACGCCCTCAGAAGAGGAAGCGCGTATGTGGAGGGGGGCTACGGCATCGTGGTTGACCTCGACTTGGAGAAGTTCTTCGACAAGGTGAACCACGACAGGCTCATGGCAAGGCTCGCAAGGGACTTGCGGGAAAGCCGCGTGCTGCGGCTAATACTCGCGTTCCTCCGGGTCGGCCTCATGCAGGACGGAGTATGCCGAAGCAGGACGGAGGGAACGCCGCAGGGCGGCCCTTTGTCCCCACTTTTGGCCAACATCGTCCTCGACGAACTCGACAAGGAACTGGAACGCAGAGGCCATCGGTTCTGCCGATACGCCGACGACTGCAACATATACGTCAAGTCGCAGAAAGCAGGAGAGCGGGTGATGGGAAGCATAACGCGGTTCATCGCCCGCAGACTGCGGCTTAAGGTGAACGAGGAAAAGAGCAAGGTGGCGCCGAGCCGCGAATGCACCTTCCTCGGACACACGATAGGCGGGAAAGGCCAACTGCGCGTTTCCAAGAAGAGCAAGGAGAGGATGAGGGACAGGCTAAGGCAACTTACCAAGCGCAACCGCGGACGAAAGTTCGAGGCGGTAATCGGAGAGGTCAACACCTATTTGCGCGGATGGCTTGAATACTACAGGCTGGCAAACGCGAAGGGGTGGCTGACGGAAACCGAGCAATGGCTGAGGAGGAAACTGCGGTGCTATCGGCTCAAGCAATGCAGACGAAGGTTTGCGATTGCCAAGTTTCTCATGGAAAACGGCCTTCCCGAATGGAAGTCATGGCTTCTTGCGGGAAGCGGCAAGGGCTGGTACAGGATGGCGGTGACTCCACAGGCAAGCGAGGCAATGAGCAACAAATGGTTCGCTGAACAGGGGCTGATTCCGCTCGTTATATCCCGTTGACGGAAACCGCGAGGTGCCATAAGAGGCACGCCTCGTGGTGTGAGAGGGGGAGTTGCAACTCCCCCTACTCGATTTTTTCGGTCTGTTGTTTTCGCCTCCGATTGCAGCCTCTGTCCAAAGACACCATTATGCCGTATTCTGGTGATAATAGCAAGGGGGATAATTGATAATTCTGCAATAAAAAATAATTAAAAAATATCAATATACCCCGTTGCTATCATCAGAATATTACGGCATCATATGGGCGTTCCAACGGGGAAAAGGGAGTACCCGAAGGGCGCGTGAAACAAAAC
>JAFYLE010000139.1 GCA_017537265.1 Clostridia bacterium
ACGCTTGAATTCACCGACGACCCCGCCGACTACCTTCCTGCGGTTCCGTCTAGCTGGGAGGGACTGGAGTGCCTGAACTACTCTCCGCTTGTCTATGCGTTCGGGTGTACAAACGTTGCGCTTTGCGGGAAGGGTGTGCTGCGTCCGCGCATGGCATTTTGGAAAAAACTGATGGTGCGCCAAGAAAAGCTTGGCTGAACTTGTAGAATGAAAGGAATCTACTCAACGAAGAGAATGGCACGTTGATAGGACGGCTGGCTGTGCGGAGGGCGACCGACGCGCAGAAGCCCAGCCCGACGAACGAATGAGCCAAACGAAAGTGAAGTCCCGTATGTACGCCTCGATACTTCCAACCGAAAGGCATCCCGTGGCCAAGCGGGTCATAATAGCCGAAGCCGAAACGGACGCGCCGAAACCATTACGCGGTGCGCCCGACGGGACGGGGTATAGGGACATGGCGCGTCCGGAAAGTTCAGCACAGGAACTTGGGAGACCTGCCGACGGGAAACCGACGGCAGGAGTCGGAGGAGTCCGTAGTAGCAGAGAAGCGGGTAATGACCGTGGAGCGAAGGGGCTCTGCCCGAAGAGCGTCTCAAAGGGAAGCGGCGCGGAGCGACTGCGTAAACGGCACTTGACGGAGAGGGAGATTCGGGAGATAGGCGCGAAGCGCAACCTCGCGAAGTACCCCGACCTCGCGCTGATGACGGAGAGACTGGCAAGAAAGGCGGAAGCAGAGCCGAAGTCCCGCTTCCACAACCTGTACAGGTGGGTTCTACACGACGAGACGATGCGTTGCGCGTGGGAGCGCGTCAAGGCCAATGGCGGCGCACCAGGCGTGGACGGAGTCACCTTCCAGATGATAGAGCGGGGCGAGGGCGGAGCGGAAGGGTTCATCAAGGGGATTCAGAAGGAACTCCACGAAAAGACCTACCGCGCAAGCCCGTTGCGGCGCAAGTACATCGAGAAGGGCAACGGCAAGATGAGACCACTCGGCATCCCCACCATCAAGGACAGGGTGGTGCAGTGCGCGGTCAAGATAATCATCGAGCCAATCTTCGAGAAGGACTTTCACGACTGCTCGTTTGGCTTCCGTCCCAATCGAAGCGCGCAAGACGCCGTGGAAAGGATTGCGGGGGAGGTCAAGAAGGGCGAGGTGCTTGTGTACGACGCAGACCTCTCGTCCTACTTCGACACGATACCGCACGACAAACTCATGGCGGCATTGCAGATGCGCATAACCGACGGCAGCGTGCTGAAACTGATTCGGCATTGGCTGAAGGCATGCGTACAGGAACCGAACGGAGTGAGGATAAGCCCCAAGGGGAGGGGTACGCCACAAGGAGGTGTCATATCCCCGCTTCTTGCGAACATCTACCTGCATTGGTTCGAGACGATTGTTTCGCTGACCGCCAAGGCCTGCGGTCAGGTCATGTCGATTGTGCGCTACGCGGACGACTTCGTGATTCTTGCGCGGGCATGGGTGGACGGTTTCCTAAAGAAGGTCGAAGGAATACTTGAGGAACGGATGGAGCTGACGGTGAATCGGGAGAAGACGAAGACGCTCGACTTCCGAGAGCCGCACACGACATTGACCTTCCTCGGGTACGAGTTCAGAATGGTGCGCGACAGGCTCTTCGGAACGGGAAAGAGGTATCTCACCTTCGGCCCGTCGAAGAAGTCGATGAAGCGCATCATGGAGAAGATACATGGAATCACTCACGCGAGGAACGGTCTATTGACTGTCGAGAAGGTCGTGGAACGGCTCAACAAACTGACAAAGGGATGGGGGGCGTTCTACTCGGTCGGATATCCGTCCAAGGCGTTCAATGCGGTGAACGGCTACGCGCTTCGGCGCATGGCTCGACATCTCAACCACAGAAGCCAGCGGCGGTATAGGCTAAAGTTCGCGGACACGTACTACGGTGAACTCAACCACTACGGTATGCACTGGCTCAGATGGGCTGATGTCCGCAGACGGCGGTATTGACAGAAAAAAAATCGGTATAATTCATCAGCAACAATTGCGAAAGCAGAGAAAGGACAGGCCAAGTTATGACGAACACAGCTCTACGGGGAAAGCCGGATGCGGGAAATCCGCACGTCCGGTTTGATGAGGGGGAAGTCGCATCGGCGGCAACGCCGAGGCGTGGGTCTCTACTCTACAAAGCAAAGATCATTGCGATTGCGCTGTGCGCCGCCGCGCTTGCGGCGAACGCGTCGGGCGTCTGCAAGCTCTGCGGACGGAAGGGCACGTGCTTCGAGAAGCACGGCCGCTGGTACTGCGCCACGCTCAAGAAGGGCGGCGGACCTGGCGGCCCGGTGCAGGC
>JAFYLE010000140.1 GCA_017537265.1 Clostridia bacterium
ACTCGTCCCGCGGGTGAACTCAACGAATTGGACGTGTATACCGACAGAGACGGTAAGATCACGCTCAACTACGTTGCCGGCACGGATGATCTTGCAGTCGTGACCTTTTCCGGCACCGACGTTGCACCGAAGGTAGATGGCCAGATCAACGAGGCAACCCTGACGGCCGCCGTGCTGTCCGTTTTGCCCGACGATTTCAACGTTGACGAGTGGGAGCGCAGTTACGACGGCAGTGACTACGGCAGTATGCTCACCTACGTGAAGAAGATCGGTGAGTATCAGACCATTGAGCGTGTCGAAGCGATCTTTGATTTTGAAGGTTACGTTATGGAGATCCGCGTGTATAACTACGGCCAGATGGCTGAAGTTGCGGATAAAGACGTTGATATGAGTGCTCTTGAGGCGGCTGTTTCCGGTCAGATCCAGAAGTATTACCGCAAAGCGGCGGAGAACCCCATCACCTCCATTAAACTTATTTCTGCCGTCATGGGTAAGGACGTCGACGGCGAGGTGTACTATTCCGTTTCCGCGGACATCACTTATACCAATACCACCTCCGCACCCGCCAGTCTTCAGGTGATCTATTTTCCGGATCGCGTATAAGACGCTTGACACACCGCTTGTTTTTGTGTAAAATAAATAGCAAGCAATCAACAACGGACTTTTGCAAGAACGCTTGCAAAAGTCCGTTTTATTTTTAGGAGAATCGTAATGTTGAAAACAGATGTGTTGATCGTCGGCGCGGGTCCTGCAGGTATTTTTACCGCATTGGAACTTCTTCGCCTCGGCACCAAACGCCGTATCGTTATGGTGGAGAAGGGACAGCCCATTGAGCGCCGTCATTGCCCCAAGGACAAGACCAGTCAGTGCGTGAATTGTCGGCCGTACTGCCACATCACGACCGGCTTTTCCGGCGCGGGCGCGTTTTCCGACGGTAAGCTTTCTCTTTCTTATGAAGTCGGCGGCGATCTACCTGATCTCATCGGCGCGGACGTGGCACAGGACCTCATCGATTACACCGACGGCATCTACCTTGATTTCGGCGCCGATACCGCCATTGAAGGCATCTCCAATCCCGAGGCCGTGAAGGATATCCGCACGAAGGCTATCCGCGCGGGGCTGAAACTCGTGGATTGCCCCATTCGTCACCTCGGCACGGAAAAGGCACAGGAGATCTATCTCGCTATCGAGAACTCCTTGCGTGAACAGGGCGTGGAGATGATCTTCGGCACCGAGTGCCAGGGTCTCATCATCAAGGACGGTCGTTGCAAGGGTGCCGTGTTGCAGTATAAGGACGGCACAACCGAAGAGGTTGCCGCTGATAGCGTCGTAGTCGCCACCGGTCGCCGCGGCGCGGATTGGCTGGAGAAACTCTGCGTGGAGCACGGCATCGCTCACGATCCGGGCACCGTTGACATCGGCGTGCGCGTGGAAGTGCGCAACGAAGTTATGGAGGAGGTCAACCGCGTCCTTTACGAGTCCAAACTCGTCGGCTATCCCGCACCGTTCAAGAATAAGGTTCGCACCTTCTGTCAGAACCCCGGCGGCTTTGTCAGTCAGGAGAATTACGACAACGACCTCGCCGTCGTCAACGGCCATTCGTATAAGGAAAAGAAGTCGGCGAACACCAACCTCTCCATTCTTTGCTCTCACAACTTTACCGTTCCGTTCAATCAGCCCATCGCCTATGCGCAAAAGGTTGGGGAACTGACCAATATGCTTGCCTCCGGTCATATTCTTGTACAGCGTTTCGGGGATATTCTGGACGGCAAACGCACTTGGCAGCGCGAACTTACCCGTTCCAACGTCCGCCCCACGTTGCCGGACGCCGTTGCGGGGGATATTACCGCAGCCATGCCGTACCGTGCCATGACCAACATCATCGGCTTCATTCAGGCCATGGATAAGGTCGTGCCGGGCTTTGCTTCTCCGGAGACTTTGCTTTATTCGCCGGAACTCAAGTTCTACTCCAACAAAGTGCGCATGGACACCGACCTCAACACCAGTATTGAGGGCCTGCATTGCCTCGGCGACTCCTCCGGTTGGACGCGCGGACTGATGATGGCGTCTGCCATGGGCGTTCTCATGGGTAGGAAATTGTTTGAAAAAGAATAAAAATTCTTGCATTGCAAAGACTTTTGGCTATAATAAAATTATAACCCAAAAACAAAAGGAGACGTAAGATTATGGAACTCAAAGGAACCAAGACCGCACAAAACCTCGCCACCGCATTTGCAGGCGAATCTCAGGCACGTAACAAGTACACCTATTTTGCTTCCGTTGCAAAGAAGGAAGGCTACGAGCAGATCGCTGCCATCTTCGAAGCCACCGCCAATAATGAGAAGGAACACGCCAAACTGTGGTTCAAGGCACTCGGCGAACTCGGCACCACCGCAGAGAACTTGCTTGCCGCCGCAGAGGGCGAGAACTATGAGTGGACCGATATGTACGCCACCTTTGCCAAAGAGGCCGAGGAAGAAGGCTTTACCAAGCTTGCCGCACAGTTCAGAATGGTCGCCGAGATCGAGAAGAGCCACGAGGAGCGTTATCGCGCTCTGCTTTCCAACGTGGAGATGCAGAAGGTCTTTGAGAAGAGCGAAGAGACCATGTGGGAATGCCGCAACTGCGGTCACCTCGTCATCGGCAAGAAGGCGCCCGGCGTCTGCCCCGTCTGCGCACATCCGCAGGCCTTCTTTGAAGTCCGCAAGGAAAATTATTGATTGCAAAATGTTAAAAGCCGCGCAGCGCGCGGCTTTTTTCTTGCCGTCTTTGCTTTGCGCGCCAAAAGAGTCTGATTTGAAAAGTGATCGATCGTCCGAAGAAAACGTAAAGGCGAGTACAAGCGCGACAGCATTTTGCAAGTTTTGTGCCGTTCGAGGGCAAAAAACAACCGTTTGGCGCAAAACCGTGTTTTTTGGATTTGTTTTTGCTATACTGTCCCTGTCAGGAGGAAATGGACCGTATGAAATTCACACTCATCGTTGATGAAACACGCGAGGAAGAGGTGCAGATGTTCGTGCATCGGGAAAGCCCCTTGTCCTCCGCAGTGGAGAGTCTGGTAACCGGGAAGACCCCCGCAGACAAATTGGTCGCCGTCGGTGAGGACGGAGAGCTTCTGCTCCTGCCCTTCGACGAAGTGGAGTGCATTTTTGTGCTTGATACAAAAACGTTTGCACATACCACCGAGGGCAAGCGTTTTCGTTTAAAGTCCAGACTGTATGAGATCGAGGCAAAATTGCCGCCGTACTTTTTGCGCATCAACAAGTCGTGCATTGCCAATGAGCATCATTTGCGCGCATTTCACCCAACTTTTTCGGGCGGCGTGGACGCCGTGTTTGCCAGCGGCTTTTCGGATTACGTTTCCCGCCGTGCATTTTCGGACATCAAACGGAGGTATCTGTAATGAAACAAACGGATAATTTTATCACGCGCGGCCTTTGGGGCGCATGGATCGGCCCTTTCGTCGTCGCCATCGTTTATTTGTGCATCTATTGGGCGGGCGCCATCGAGACTGTCGCCGTCCCCGAGGTTTGCGTTGCCGTTATCTCGTCCGTGTTTATGGGCTTTCTCGCAGCCGGTATCAGCTTCATTTATACGTGTGAGAAGTTGTCTGTCGTTATGCGTGCCGCCATTCACGCCGCCGTTCTGTATTTTGATTACCTTGGCTTCTATCTGTTGAACGGTTTCTTGCCAACTGATGCATTGTGGATCTTTACCGCGATCTTCTTTGCGGGTTTTATTCTTATCTGGTTTATCGTTTACGCCTCGATCCGCAGCAAGACCGCAAGGCTCAATCGCGCGCTTGCAAAATAAGGGAACAGTATAAGGATCAAATAAAAAAGACCGCCGATCGGCGGTCTTTTTTTGTCAAAGCATCTTACAGTGCGGCAAGTGCGACGCGTGCGTTTTCGAGCGCGGCGCGGTATCCTGCAAGCTTGTCGCGTTCTTTTTGCACCACGGCCTCGGGGGCGCGGGCAACGAAGTCGGCGTTGTCAAGCTTCTTTTCGGTGGAGAGGATGAGCTTTTCGAGGTTTTCACACTCGGCGCTCAAGCGTTTCTTCTCAGCTTCGGTGTCCACGAGGTCGGCAAGGCGCAAAAATGCGGTGGCGGCAGTCGTCGCAGCGGCAATACAACCCTCGGGGGCTTCCTTGACGAAGGAGAGGGAGGCGGCACCGGCGAGGCGTTCGAAGAAGGCTGCGGAGGCCTTGAAATCGTCCTCGAATTCGGTTTTTAAGTAAACGGGTGCTTTCACCTTGGGAGCCACGTTCTTTTCGGCGCGAATGCGGCGCACGGCGGTAATGGCCTCGATCACGCGCTCCATCGCACGCATTTCGTCTTCAAAGGCAAATTCGGCGCGCGCTTCAGGCCAGGCGGAGATCATGATGGAAGTATTGGCGGTGGGCAGTTTCTGGTAGATCTCCTCCGTAATGAACGGCATGAAGGGGTGCAGGAGCTTGAGTGTGCCGGACAAGATGTAGCAGAGCGTAGATTGCGCGGCAAGATTTGCGGCGGTGCCTTTCTCGTTCAAACGCGGCTTGGAGAGTTCAATGTACCAGTCGCAGAAGATATCCCAAACGAAGTCGTAGAGCTTGGAGAGTGCAATGCCGATCTCGTACTTATCGAGGTTGGCGCTCACTTCATCTACGAGGCGGTTGAATTCGCCGAGGATCCATTTATCTTCGGTGGCAAGCGCGGTGTCGGCGGGATCTGCGGGCGCATCGCCGGCGAGATTCATCAGCACGAAGCGGGACGCGTTCCAAAGTTTGTTGGCAAAGTTGCGGCTTGCTTCCACGCGGTCGAGCGAGAAGCGCAGGTCGTTTCCGGGGGTGGAGCCGCCGGCGAGGGTGAAGCGCAGGGCGTCCGCGCCGTACTGTTCGACCACTTCCAGGGGGTCAATACCGTTGCCGAGGGACTTGGACATCTTTCTGCCCTTGTTGTCGCGCACCAGACCGTGAATAAAGACGGTCGGGAAGGGTGCCTTGTCGGTCAGGGCAAGGCCGGAGAAGATCATCTTGGAGACCCAGAAGGTGATGATGTCGTAGGCGGTCACAAGGACGCTCGTCGGATAGTAGCGCTTGAGATCCTCGGTTTCGTCGGGCCAGCCGAGCGTGGAGAAGGGCCACAGCGCGGAGGAGAACCAGGTGTCCAGCACGTCTTCGTCCTGGTGGACCTTTCCGCCGCAGTGCGGACAGGTGTCAATGTCTTCTTCGCACACGGTGGTCTTTCCGCAGTCGTCGCAGTAGAATGCGGGAATGCGGTGGCCCCACCAAAGCTGACGGGAGATGCACCAGTCGTGGATGTTTTCCATCCAGTTTAAGTAGATTTTTTCAAAGTGTTCGGGAACGAACTTGATCTCACCGCTCTTGACGGCCTCAATGGCGGGTGCGGCAAGGGGCTTCATCTTCACGAACCACTGTTTGGAGGCAAGCGGTTCAATGACCGTGCCGCAGCGGTAGCAGTGACCGACGGCGTGAGAGTGCGCACGCTCACCCACGAGCAGGCCGGCCTCTTCCAAGTCGGCAAGGATGGCCTTGCGAGCCTCAAAGCGTTCCATACCTTCGTATTTTCCGCCAAACTCGTTGACGCGGGCGTGGTCGTCAAAGACGCAGATCTGCGGCAGGTCGTGGCGCAGACCGACTTCAAAGTCGTTGGGGTCGTGGCAGGGGGTGATCTTCACCACACCCGTACCGAATTCACGGTCGACGTATTCGTCGGCAATAACGGGGATCTTGCGTTCCACGAGCGGCAGGATGACTTCCTTGCCGATGATGGCCTGATAGCGCTCGTCCTCGGGGTGCACCGCGATGGCGGTATCGCCGAGCAGCGTTTCGGGACGCGTGGTGGCGATGGTCACAAAACCGCTGCCGTCGGCAAGCGGGTAGTTGATGTCCCAGAAGTGGCCTTCCAGATCCTTGTGTTCGACTTCCGTGTCCGCAAGCGCGGTCACACAGTGGGGACACCAGTTGGTGATGCGGTAGCCCTGGTAAATAAGGCCCTTGTTGTAGTAGTCCACGAAGGTCTTGCGCACCGCGCGGGAAAGACCCTCGTCCATGGTGAAGCGCAGACGGGAGAAGTCGCAGGAAGAGCCGAGCTTTTGAGTCTGCTTGAGAATGGTCGCACCGTATTTTTCTTTCCAGGCCCAAACGCGTTCGGTGAACTTTTCGCGTCCGAGATCGTGGCGGCTCAGACCTTCTTCTTCGCGAAGCGCCTGCTCCACACGGATCTGGGTCGCAATGCCTGCGTGGTCGGTGCCGGGCAGCCAGAGCGTTTCAAAACCCTGCATGCGCTTGTAGCGCACGAGGATATCCTGCGTGGTGTGGTTGAGCGCGTGGCCGAGGTGGAGCTGACCCGTCACGTTGGGTGGCGGGATGACCACGGAGAAGGTGCCCTTGTCACCGGGCTTCGGATCGAAGTAACCGCCGGCGAGCCATGCGTTGTAGTGTTTTTCCTCAAAGGAGGAAGGGGAGTATGTTTTGTCGAGCATTTCGCTTTTCATAGTGTGCCTCGCTTACAGAAGTTTGTTCATGGTCAGACCGGTGATGAGCTTCGGGTAGAAGTAGGTGGACTTTTGCGGCATCTTGTCGCTTGCCGCGGCCACGTCACGGATCTGGTGGATCTTGGTGGGATTTAAGATGAAGGAGCAGTTTGCACGTCCCTCGCGGACGAGGTCGAGCGCCTCTTTTTCATCGCGGGTGTAGATCAGGTTCTTTTGATTTGCCATGTTCTCGCGGTCGATGCCGAA
Source organism: Clostridia bacterium (assembly GCA_017537265.1). Taxonomy (GTDB): domain Bacteria; phylum Bacillota; class Clostridia; order Oscillospirales; family SIG627; genus RUG14179. The sequence goes on from JAFYLE010000140.1 coordinate 6,743, forward strand.
GCAAACTTCCAGAATCAGGCTGTGCAGGGCGGTCACGTCCAGCGCGCGGTATGCGGCGGAACGGTCGGTGATGAGCGTATCAAGCACCGTGGGATCTTTCAGTCGCAGCAGCTTCCAACCGTTGCCGCCCGCGTAGAGGGCAAAACTCGGAACAGCGGCGTATTTTTTCAGTTCGTCTTCGATGCCGTTCAAACCCTCGCGGTGTTCGACGGTGAAGTATTCACTCGTTTTGGCAAGGACCGCTTCAAGGTCAAAGTTTTCAAGACCGAAGAGTACGCGGTGGGTCGGGAAGATGACCAAGCCCTCGTCGTCAATGTCGATCAAGTACATCATGACGTAGTTTGCTTTTGCATCCGTCTCGGTGGCGATGCCGTTTTCGTGCAGGTGGTTGCGGTAGTTGATGGCCGTTTCGTAGCGGTGATGACCGTCTGCGATGTAAAGCTGCTTGTCGGCAAAGGCGTTGACGATGGCGGCGATCGTTTCTTCATCGCGGCAGACCCACAGACGTTGGGTGATGCCGTCGGAGGTCACGAGGTCGTTCTCGGGTGCGGCGGATGCGATCTTGTCGAGTTCTTTTTTGATCACCTTTTCGGGATCGAGATACATACTGTAGATCTGGCTGAAGTTGCAACCGCAGGCGCACATGAGGTTAAAGCGATCCTGCTTGGCCTTGGAGAGGGTCTCCTCGTGGGGAAGTACGACGCCTTTGGAGAATTCTTCCAGGCGTACCGTGCAGACCAGGCCGCGGATCTTTTTGATCTCGCCGCGCACTTCGAATTCTTCTTCGTATACGTACAGACCTTCCTCGGCGTCTTCGGCAAGGATGCCGCGCGCCATCCAGTCCTTGAGGGTCTCCGCGGCGGCCTCGTAGGGGTTTTCACCGCGGGGCAGTTCCAGGCGGATGACGTTATTGGGGTTTTGTTCTGCAAGTTTTACACGCTCCGCCTCGGGAATGATGTCGTAGGGCGGGCACAGGCAGGAGGCAAGGTCTCCCGCTTTTTCGGTGAATCTGAGAGCACCGAAGGGGCGAATTTCAGCCATGATTGTGGTTCCTTTATCTGTAAATTTAGAAAAACTAATTAATTATATAATAATGCGTGCAAAAAATCAAGTTCTTACGCGCTCTTTTGTGTTTTTGGCGTGAAGTATCCGTCTTCGTCGATCTCCACGTTTTGCGAGAGGCGGCGCAGGGTGGACAAAATGCGCTCTCCCGACGCGGTGCCGCTCACCTCAAACACCTTTGCGGCAGATTGCACACAGGGGATCATGCGCGCCTGAACCTCACCGTTTTCGGAAAGGGTCAGCGTTGCAAGCGCCGTGTCTTCGGTCTCCAAATTGAAGTAGAAGTTTCCGAGATTGTAGAAGATGGGTTTGCCGTCGTAGTAATCCACAGCCTGCAGGCGGTGCGCGTGGCTTCCCACCACGGCGTCCGCACCCGCATCAATGTACTCGCGCGCCTGGGTGACGATGGCTTGCTCAAGGTATGTTTCGTTCTCCGCGCCCCAATGCACGTAGGCAACGACGAAGTCTGCCGTCTTGCGCGCCTCTTCAATGACCGTCAAAAAGCGCGCAGAATCGTAGGTGCGCAGCACACCCGGGCTGTTTTCGCCCGCCTCAGGGGTCAGGACGGTCTTCTCCGCGCGCGTCGCACAGGCGTAGGCGATCACACGTCCGCCGATGACGAAATACTGCGGCATCATGGCTTCTTCCAGATCTTTTCCGCCGCCCGCATAGGGGATCCCGGCGGTCTTCAGCGTGTCAAGCGTGTCGAGAAACGCGTCTTTTCCGTAGTCAAAGCAGTGGTTGTTTGCAAGGCAGACAATGTCCGTGCCGATCGCCTGCAATATCTTTGCATTTTCGGGCTTTGCACGAAAAGTAAAGCGCTTTCCGGGCATTTTTTCTCCGCGGGCAGAGAAGCAGAATTCATTGTTAATAAGAAGCAGGTCCGCGCCCGTGAGTTTTTCGCGCAGAGTGCCGGGAAAGGCGTCGTTCGGGGTGTAGCCGCGGTTTTGATAGAAGGTCATGTTGTACCAGTCGTCCGCGAGGCAGACGTCACCCGTGAAGGCCAGCGTGAGTTCGCGTTTTTCTTGGCTTTTCACGTGCACGTTTTCGCGCGTTGTCTCCGTAAGCAGACGGAGCGCCTTGCTCGTCACACCGAAGGTCTCCCACAGCGTTTTTTCGTCCATCTTTTTGCTTTCTTTGCAGCGTAAGACCGTGTCGATCGCAGCCTCGTCAAAATCGCGGATAAGCACGTCGAGCATGTCCGCGCTGAAGGGGACTTCCGTGTCGTTTTCCTGCAAAAAGGCAAGCGCCTCCGCGCGTTTTTGCGCGGCAAGCTCTTCTTCGCTCGGTTCCTGTACTTCGGGGGAAGAAAAAGAATCGCTCTGGTCACTCGGCATCTCTTGCGCCGTGCAGGCACAGAGGGAGAGGGCGAGGAGGACGGCAAGGATAAAAGCGAGTTTTCGCATCGTTACACCTCTTGGTCGTTGGTCAGATCTCCGTTTGCCCAAATGGGAATCTCTTCGCCGAGATAGGTGGGAGAGGGCTTGAAGACGGCAGAGAGAAAGTCTTTGTTCCGTGCCAGAATCTCGCGCACGTCGCGCATTGCCTGCCCGCCGTAGGTGTGCAGATCCGCTTTGACGCCGTATGCCTCCAGCCCAAGGGCTTCAGCCACGTAGAGTGCGCGGTACAGGTGGTATTCCTGCGTTACGATTACCACTTTTTTGCAGGCGAAGATCTCTTTTGCGCGGTACAGACTCTCGTAGGTGGAAAAGCCCGCGTGATCCATGAAGATCGCCTCGCTCGCAACGCCTGCATTGACGGCGTATTTCTTCATGACGTTGACCTCGTCGTACTCTTTTTGTCCGTGGTCACCGCTCATCAGAAGTTTCGGTGCTACGCCGCGCGCGTAAAGGTCCAGCCCCACGTCCAGTCGGTCGCGCAGCATGTCGCTCGGTTTTCCGTTTTCTTTCACCTTGCAGCCGAGGATCAGAATGCAGTCCGCTTCGGTGAAGAGCTCCGCTTGCTCTGCGGTGATGATGCGCTCCGACGTGCTCGTCCTCACGTACGCGTCAACGGCAAAGATCGCGACGGCACCGAGAAGGACGAGGGCAAGGAGAATGCAAAGTGCGGTTTTCAGAACTTTTTTGCGTGTCATATTCCACCTCAATGTTTTCTGATTTTATTATAGCAATTTCCCGTGCAAAAGAAAAGGGGCAAACAAAGAAAAACACTTGCGTTTCGCAAGTGTTTTCATAAGGTGTGCAAGAGTTTGTTTGATGAAGGCGTGCATTTACCAGCGCGTCATGTTTTTTTCGAATTTTTCCGAATATGCCTTTTTGAGTTCGTCGGCGGTAATGCCGTAGCAAAGCATGACGTCGTTGTAGTACATCAGCACGTCGGCCATTTCCTCGACCAAGTCTTTGCGTAAGGCTTCATCGGTCGAGGCGTTTGTTCCGCCGTTCTTTTTGATGATGTCGATTACCTCGCCGATCTCGCCGATCATCCAAAGCAGTTTGTTCTGCCCGATCTCAGCGCAAATAGGCTCCCATTTGTGTTTGTATTTCTCCTGTAAGGCTTTTTGCATTTCCTGCATCTCGTTTATGCTGAAATCGGCCATCGCGCACTCCTCCGTCAATGATGAGATTTCTTGAATTGAATACATCATAAAGTAAATATATCATAAAGCGCGGCCGTTTTCAACCTTGTACAGAGCTTGATCCTCTCGCTCGCGCACCGCTTGCACGGCGAACGTCGCTTTCCGAGGTCGGATCCGATTGTCGTGGGCAAACGTCAAGCAAAAAAGCCACCTTTGTCCGCAGAAAAAGGTGACTTTCTTCGTGGCACCCCCTGCGGGAATCGAACCCACAACTAACCCTTAGGAGATACCCAGGGAAACGGCGCTCGCATCCCCTCTAATACCTAAAAATCCCCTGCTGTCAGGGAATTTTTAAGGTTAAAGTGTTATCTTATATTACGCCGTTATTGCTGATTTTAAGTCGTTTTGTCCTAACTGATTAGCAGACAATTAGCAAGACCCTCAAAATTAGGGAAACGGTTATATTCCCACAAGATGCCTTTGTTTAATCGCTTGTATCTCGGTCTGTTACTGAGTTTTATTTATTATAACTTATTTCGCTAAATTGGAATTTATCAAAAGGTGTATTACACCGTGACAGTTTCCCGCTTTCTCAATAACCAATACAAGCCAAAAAACATCATTGCACTACCGAGGTTCATCGCTCCCATACCGGCGAACACAATACCTGCGATAAGCGTCAACGGAAGCGTGTTGACAAGGCATGCCCATTTCGGTAAGCAGGTCTTGTCTTTAAGTACGAGTATGAACAGTGGAATTGCGACAAGCATTACACCGATGTTACACATCCCACTAGTGACCGCTGTTTCAAAGAAGAAGGTCAGCATGATATCGTGTGCTTCTTTGGTGGCACTCGATTTCACGAAATACCACAGCATAGAAGTGCAAGTGAAATGCATCACCGCTCCCGATACACATGTCAGCACCGTACCAATGGCGGTAACGGTTGCTGTCTTTTTTGCAACAGGTTTTAAAAATAGATAGATCTGATAATATCCTACAAGTGCCATCATCATGGCGACTGTTCCGGCAATGCCGGAGATCGTAAACTGGAGCGGATTAACCCCCTCAAGCATTTGTACCGTTTTGTCGTAATCGAATAAGCCCATAACATCGAGTGGTCCATTCGGCACAAAATACAACAGCAGATCACCACCCAACCAACAGAGAAGATGACCAAATGCTGCTACAAGTAAAAATTTTATATTTATTGCATTTGTTTTCATAATATGTACCTCATATTTTGATAATCTAATGTAAATTGTCAAATTGAATTTTTTATCCAATTGTACTGTGGATTTTTTCACAACAATCGGCGGTATGTTTCATAAGAAATTCGCCGTGTCCAAACCCATCCATGATTTCCTCGGCAAATTTGGGCAGATACTTTTTGAGAATATTGTGTGATTTTATCGCATACAGTTCTTTACTTCCACACCACAAATGCACCATCGTTTGATTCTGTGCAATCTCTGGGCGTGTGCGATAGGTGTAGTTTTCAAGGAAGTTGCGATCAACGGTTTCGTCACTAGCGTTCATGTACATTCCTACTGTTAAGCCGTCTGCCATTTCTTCCAGTGTTGTTCCCATAAGGGTCATCATAATATGAATGAAACCGGGAAACTTGCCCGTATTCTTATACTTCTTGAACATCCACGCCGTTACTTTTGCTGACAACTTACCTTGATGTGCCACATAGCACCCATCCATAATTACAGTTCCCAAATCAACCTTGTTACGGGTGAGCAGTTCTGTCAACATCAAGCCGCCTTGCGATGCACCATAAGCGCCATGTATTTTTCCATCATAGTGCTGATAAATATATTCTTCAACCTGTCGTGCCTGATCAGCAAAGGATGTGAAATCACCGCTGCCATCATAAAATCCATCCTGGGCAGGTATAATTAAGCGATAATACTCCTCTAACGGTTTGAGCATATCATACTCGCTGTGCCAATCCTGCATCATACCATGCAACAGCAAAACAGGCGGCTTGTCTTTGTTTCCAAATTCATTAAACAGCATATCCATCACCTATCATTGTTTTATTGTAAATAATTATAGCACATAAATATGAAAAATTCTACAAATTAAAGCAAAAAGAAAACGACAAGGTTTATTAATTGGCAAAACAAAAAGTCTATGGATGGAACATACGCCTGTGCGAATTAGCAGGATTTTGTTAAAAATCCGATTAGCAGGAGATTAGCAAAACGGGGATTTTCTGCTAATTGCAATTAGCAAGGAATAGTGCCTCCCTCTGACGAGGGAGGTGGATTTTGCGTAGCAAAAGACAGAGGGAGAGAAAAAGCGAAAAACAAAAATCTCTCCCTCAGTCAGCTTCGCTGACAGCTCCCTCATCAGAGGGAGCCAAGACAGCCAAAGCCCTTTATTTATGCGGGTTTTAATCAGAAAAAACCGCCTCTTTCGAGACGGTTTTTGGCGTGCTTGCCCGGATTCGAACCGGGGGCGTTCCGCTTAGGAGGCGGACCCTCTATCCTGCTGAGGTACAAGCGCATATACAATACAATTCAAACAGATTACCATTTGCCTTTTTGCAAAGGCGAGCGTTAAAACATACCCTTAGGAGGGGTTTGTTATATCCATTGAACTAAGGGGGCGTGCGCGTTTCATTATAACGGAAAAGACGATGAAAATCAAGGGCTCTTTCTCTTGGGAAAAGCAGGGGAGAGGTCAAGTTTCACAAGGGAGGGGGTAGCAGAAAATCTTTTTGTGTTATTTTGCCGAAATGGCGCGCTTTCTCTTGACGAACGGGCCAAAAAGTGTATAATGGAAACATGTAAAAAACTCGCTATATTTTACCAAGAAAGGATCGTGTTTCAATTGGCCAGAGTTTACAATTTTTCTGCAGGTCCGTCCATGCTTCCCGTCTCCGTTTTAGAGCGCGCGGCAGCGGAAATGACGGATTATCAAGGAAGCGGCATGTCCGTGATGGAGATGAGCCACCGTTCCAAGGTCTACGACGCCATCATCAAGAAGGCCGAGGCTGATCTTCGCACCCTCATGCAGATTCCCGACAACTACAAAGTTTTGCTTCTTCAGGGCGGCGCCTCCACCCAGTTTGCGGCAGTCCCGCTCAACCTCATCGGCAAAACCGGTAAGGCGGACTACATTGTCTCCGGTCAGTTTTCCAAGAAGGCGTATCAGGAGGCCAAGAAGTACGGTGACGTCCGCTTGATCGCGAGCGGCGAGGACACCAACTTCGCCAAGATTCCCGAGATCACCCGTGACGACATCCGTCCGGACGCCTCTTACGTGCACATCTGCTATAACAATACCATCTTCGGCACCAAGTTCAATTACATCCCCGATACCGGCGACATTCCGCTGGTCGCGGATATGTCCTCCTGCATCCTGTCCGAGCCGGTCGACGTGACCAAGTTCGGCGTTATTTACGCAGGTGCACAGAAGAACATGGCCCCCGCAGGTCTCACCGTCGTCATCATTCGCGAGGACCTTATGGGCAACGCTCTGCCTTGCACCCCCACCATGTTGGACTATAAGGTTCAGGCAGAGGGCGAGAGCATGTATAACACTCCGCCTTGCTATGCCATCTACGTGGCTGGTCTCGTGTACGAATGGCTGCTCTCCACCGGCGGACTTGCTGCCCGCAAGGAGATCAACGAGAAGAAGGCGGCTCTGCTGTACGACTATCTTGACAGCCAGTCCTTCTACAAGGCGGGCGCGGACGCCTCTTGCCGTTCTCTTATGAACGTCACCTTCGTCACCGGCGACGAGGAGCTGGACAAGAAGTTCTGTGCCGAGGCGGCAAAGGTTGGCCTCATCAGTCTGAAGGGCCACCGCTCCGTCGGCGGTATGCGCGCTTCCATCTACAACGCCATGCCCGTGGAAGGCGTGGAAGCGCTCGTCGAATTTATGAAGAAATTCGCCGCGGAAAACGCGTGAGGTATTGACTATGTATCGCATCAAACTGTTTAATAAGATTGCAAAGATCGGCTTGGACCGTCTTCCTTCCGAGAACTACGTTATCGGCGAGGAGATGGAGAATGCAGACGCCATTCTCGTGCGCTCCGCCGCTTTGCACGACGTGACCTTTGATAAGAGCTTGCGCGCCATCGCCCGTGCGGGTGCCGGCGTCAACAACATTCCGATCGACCGTTGCACCGAAGAGGGCATCTGCGTGTTCAACACTCCCGGCGCCAATGCAAACGCCGTTAAGGAGCTTGCCATCTGCGCCCTGCTTCTCGCCTCCCGTAAGATCGTGGACGGCATTCTGTGGGCAAATACCCTTGAGGGTGAGGAAGTCCCCGCCGCCGTCGAGAAGGGCAAGAGTGCCTTCGTCGGTCCGGAGATCATGGGCAAGACTCTCGGTGTCGTCGGCTTCGGCGGCGCCATCGGTAAGAAAGTGGCACACGCCGCTTCCGCTTTGGGTATGGACATCATCGGCTACGACCCCTTCGCACCGGAGTGCATCATGGACGAGTTTGGTGACAACGTCCGCCGTGTGACGGATCTTGCCGATCTCTTCGTCGATTCCGATTATATTACCCTGCACGTTCCCGCAACTGCCGAGACCAAGGGCATGATCAACGCCGACACCATCGCCACCATGAAGGACGGCGTGCGCATCTTGAATCTGTCCCGCGCCGCATTGGTGGACGACTCCGCCATCATTCCCGCGCTGGAGTGCGGCAAGGTCGCAGTTTACGTCACCGACTTCCCGAACGGCGACGTCATCGGTAAGAAAGGCGTCATCGCCATTCCTCACCTCGGCGCCTCCTCTCCCGAGAGCGAGGACAACTGTGCCGTTATGGCCGCGGATGAAGTGCGCGACTATCTGGAATGCGGCAACGTCAAGAATTCCGTCAACCTGCCGAATATGCGCATGGACTGCTGCGGCGAGAACCGCATCACCGTCATTCACGACGCTTCCTTTGACGCGCATGAAGCCATTTGCGCCCTCGGCATCAAGGTGAACGACTCTGCCTGCGGTAAGCGCGGCAATATCGCCTACACCATCGCGGATACCGATGCAGATGTATCTGCCGCCCTCACTTTGAACGAAAACGCTGCCGTCAAGCGCGTTGTCATTCTGTAAAAACCAAGTTTAAGAAAGGGAATTACCACTATGGCACTTGTCAACACGAAAGAAATGTTCAAGAAGGCATACGAAGGCGGTTACGCCATCGGCGCATTCAACATCAACAATATGGAGATCGTCCAGGCGATCACCGAGGCCGCACAGGAACTCAACTCTCCCGTCGTGCTTCAGGTCTCCGCCGGCGCGAGAAAGTACGCCAAGCACGCGTACCTCATGGCCCTTGCGGAAGCAGCCGTGAAGGATACCGGCGTGGACGTGGCACTTCACCTCGACCACGGTGCGGACTTTGAGATCTGCAAGGCATGCATCGACGGCGGCTTCACCTCCGTTATGATCGACGGTTCTCACCACGCTTATGAAGACAACGTCGCCCTGACCCGCCGCGTCGTGGAATACGCCCACGCAAAAGGCGTCGTCGTGGAAGGCGAACTCGGTGTTCTCGCAGGCGTTGAGGATGACGTCGTTGCAGAGCATTCTTCCTACACCCGTCCCGAAGAGGTCGAGGACTTCGTGACCCGCACCGGTGTTGACTCTCTCGCCATCTCTATCGGTACCAGCCACGGTGCCTATAAGTTCACTCCCGCACAGTGCACCCGCAACGAAGAGGGCATTCTCGTGCCCCCGCCGCTTCGCTTCGACATTCTGGAAGAGATCGAAAAGCGCCTGCCCGGTTTCCCGATCGTTCTGCACGGTGCCTCTTCCGTCCCGCAGAACTTCGTCAAGGAGATCAACGAGCTCGGCGGCAAACTGCCCGACGCCGTCGGTATCCCCGAAGAACAGCTGCGCAAGGCTGCCTCCATGGCCGTCTGTAAGATCAACATCGACTCCGACATCCGTCTGGCACTCACCGCGGGTATCCGTCGCGTCTTCAGCACCAATCCCGAGGCATTCGACCCCCGTCAGTATCTGACCGTCGCCCGTGACAACGTGCGCGAAATGGTCAAACACAAGATCTTGAACGTCCTTGGCAGCGCAAACAAGGCGTAATTACAAGAACAGTCAGTATGCTCAAAAAGGCAACGAATCCTCTTCGTTGCCTTTTTTGAAAATAGTAAAGGAAGTATTATGGCAGAGCGTAAAGAGTACAACGATCAAAGTATCACATCCTTAAAGGGTGCGGACCGCGTTCGCAAGCGTCCGGGCGTTATGCTCGGTTCCGACGGACTCGGCGGTTGCCAGCATACCTTTTTCGAGATCCTCTCCAACTCCATTGACGAGGCGCGTGAAGGACACGGCAAGGTGATCAACGTGCGCGTGTTCGCCGATCACACTCTGGAGGTGGAGGACTTCGGTCGCGGTATTCCGCTCGGCTATAACGAGAAGGAAAAGCGTTATAACTGGGAGCTCGTGTTCTGCGAACTGTATGCAGGCAGTAAGTACGACAACGCCTCGGGCGGCACGTACAAGTACTCCCTTGGCTTGAACGGTCTCGGTGCCTGTGCCACGCAGTATGCCTCGGAGTTTATGGAAGTCACCGTTTACTCCGGCGGTAACGAGTCGCACATTTCCTTTAAGAAGGGCAACCCCGCCTCCAAACTGGAGGTCAAGCCCTATCCGCATCGCCGCACGGGTACCGTCATTCGTTGGAAGCCCGACCTTGAGGTCTTTACCGATATCGCCATTCCGAAGGACTACTTTTTGCAGGTGTTGAAGCAGCAGGCCGTCGTCAACGCCAACCTCACGCTCAATCTGGAGTGGGAGGTCGTCGGCGGCAAGAACGAGAAGTATTCCTTCTGCTATCAGAACGGCATTCTGGACTACGTACGCGAGATCGCAGGCGACTTGAATACCGAAGAGGGTGCCGAGGAAGAAAACGCACTTGACGCGGAGCTTGAAGCGGAGATCGCCGCCGCAGCCGATGAGGACGCGGACGAGGATTCCCCCAAGAAGAAGGGCAAGAAATCCCGCGCCCGCACGCTGACCCTCCCCGTGTTTTGGGAAGGGGAGCGCCGCGGCCGTGACCGTGACGATCAGCCGGAGTACGATCTGTCCATCTCTGCCGCGTTTTGCTTCTCCAACGCCGTCAGCCGCATTGAGTACTTCCACAATTCTTCGCATTTGGAGCACGGCGGCTCGCCGGAAAAGGCGGTCAAGAGTGCCTTCGTGCGCGCCATTGACAATTATTTAAAGAACAATAACAAATACAATAAGACCGAGCAGAAGATCACCTTCCAGGACGTGGAAGACTGCCTTATTTTGGTCACCAACTGTTTTTCGACTTACATTTCCTTCGAGCACCAGACCAAAAAGAGCGTTACCAACACCTTCATTGCAGAGGCAATGACGGAGTTCTTCTTGCATAATTTGGAAATTTACTTTGCGGAGCATCCCGCGGATGCAGAGCGTATCGCCACGCAGGTCATGGTCAACAAGCGCAGCCGCGAGTCTGCGGAAAACGCGCGAGTGTCTATTAAAAAGAAACTTTCCGCTACGCTGGATATCTCCAACCGCGTGGAAAAGTTTGCGGGGTGCCGCAGTCGTGACCCCGAAAAGCGCGAGTTGTTCATCGTTGAGGGCGACTCGGCATTGACCAGTTGTAAGCTCGGACGCGACGCGGAATTTCAGGCCATCATCCCCGTGCGCGGCAAGACGCTCAACTGCCTCAAGAGCACCTATGACAAGATCTTCAAGAGCGACATTATCGTTGACCTCTTGCGTGTCATCGGTTGCGGCGTGGAGATCCGTACCAAGGCAAGCCGCGAGTTTTCGGATTTTGATATCAAGAACCTCAAGTGGAGCAAGATCATTCTCTGTACGGATGCGGATGTGGACGGTTTCCAGATCCGCACCCTCATTCTGACCTTGTTCTACCGTCTTTTGCCCACACTCATTCGCGAGGGCCGCGTGTATATCGCGGAGAGCCCGCTGTATGAGATCACCACCAAGAACGAGACGCTCTTTGCCTATGATGAGAGCGAAAAGACGGAGATCCTGGAAAAACTGGAGGGTCAGAAGTATTCCATTCAGCGTTCCAAGGGTCTTGGTGAGAACGAGCCGGATATGATGTGGCAAACCACCATGAATCCCGCCACGCGCCGCTTGGTGCGCATTTTGCCCGAGGACGAGCAGAAGACTTACGAGATGTTCAATCTCCTTTTGGGCGACGATCTCGTGGGTCGTAAACGCTACATTTCCGAGTACGGTCACGAGTACCTCGACCGCGCGGACATCTGATATGGTGGAGAGCTATATCACCGTCAGAGGTGAGGGCCGCGGTGAGTATGAGGAGAAGAAAAGCCGCTTTCTCGCCGTCGTGCGCCCCGTCGCCACGGAGGGGGAGGCCAAGGCCATGCTGGAAGAGGTGCGCGCGGCGCATCCCGATGCCCGTCACAACGTTTACGCGTACTTGACGGACTTTTCCGCCGTTCAGCGTATGAGTGACGACGGCGAGCCGCAGGGCACGGGCGGCGTACAGCTTATGGAGCCCGTTCAGCGCAAGGGATACACCAATCTTTGCATCGTCGTGACGCGTTATTTCGGCGGCACTCTGCTCGGCGCAGGTCCGCTTGCCCGCGCGTACGGCAAGGCTGCCCGTCTTGCGTTGGAAGACGCAGGGGAGGCGCAGTACCGCCTTCAGGCGCGTTATGAGTTTCGCGTTCCGTACGCCTTGCAAAAGCGCGCGGAGTTTGAATTGAATAAAAAAGGCGCCCTCATGGAGGCGCCGAAATTCGGTGAGGACGTCACCTTGACCTTCACCGTTCTCCTCGAGGAAAAGGAGGAGATCGAGCGTTTTTGCATCGATCTTTCCGCGGGCAGATCCTGTGCCGTTTTGGTTGACGAGAGCTTCAGGCCCGTGTCGTAACAAAGAAAAAGCACCGCATTGCGGTGCTTTTTTTGTTTTCTGACGTAAGGCGTCCTTTTTTATTCTTCGATCTTCATCTGGGCTTCTTCTTCCTTTTTGAAGTAGAGCATGGTGTTCAACTCCGCGCCGAGGAAGAGCAGCCACATGCAGAAGTACAGCCACAGCATCAAGAGGATCAACGCAGTCAGCGAGCCGTAGATATAAGAGTAATTTGCAAAGCCGGAAATGTAGAGCGAGAAGCCCGTGGAGAACAGGATCCATCCTGCGGCCGTAAAGAGAGCACCGGGGAATTGTACTTTGAGTGAGGAAAGCGGTTTTTGCGCGGACGAGCAGTACAGAAGCAGTGCAAACAGCGTGATGAGCAGGGCAGAGACGAGGTATTTTGCAAGCGTCATAACCACGCTTGCACCAAGCAGATTTGGGAAGGCCTGCGAGAACAGTGACCATAGGGTGTTGCCGAAAACCAGAACGACCAGGGCAAAAAAGACCGTCAAAAGCAGTGCGACCGTGTAGAGCAGGGAACGCAGACGTTCTTTGTAGTAGATTGCCTTCGGCACGCGAAAGATGTGCCTCAACCCCTGCGTTACGGAGTGCACCCCGCGCGAGGCGGCCCAGAGCAGCACGAGCGAGGAGACGGAGATGATGGAGAACGTTTGCTTGGAAAACAGATCGCGCACCACACCGGTCAGGAAGGTCTGCATGCTTTCGGGCAGGTGTTCCTCCAGCGTTGCCACAAGTTCGGCTTCTTCGATGGGCACGATGAACTGCAACAGCGTGACCAAGAGCATCAAAAGCGGAACGAAGGAGATGATGAGGAAGAAAGAGGCTTCGGCGGAATACAGTCCGAGGTGCTCTTTTTGGATGCGCACCCACAGCGCGCGCAGGTATTCAAAAATGCGTTTGTGCTTCATGCCTCTTTCTCCTTTCGTGTTTTCTTTAGTATAACACAGTTTTGCCGCCTCATCAAGAGCGCGTGAGGTAACGGACGTGTACGTGGCGCATCAGCGGGAAGAGCAGGGCGTAGTCGCCGCACCTTGACACCACGCTCCAACGCACGCGGCAAAAGCGTGTCGGAATGGGTGTGCGGTCGGGATAGCATGCGCCGCAAAAAATGCGCACGGCACACCCGAGCGTGCATTCGTTTCGTTTCATTTGCCGTTCTCCTTGGTCTTTAACATCCCGTGACAGTGTATGACAAATGTGAAAAAATCTTTACACTTTGCCGTTTTCGTGCTATAATGATTCGTCAATTCATTCGGTAGAGGTATTGTTATGAGTCAGACGAGATTTCCCGAGGGCTATGAACCCAAGGGGGGATTGTCCCTGTTTGAGACGCAGGCGGCAATCAGTTTTGTCAAAGACACGTTTGAAAAACATCTTTGCGACGCGCTTTCACTCACCCGCGTTTCCGCCCCGCTTTTCGTGGAGTGCGGCACGGGTTTGAACGACGATTTGAACGGTGTCGAGCGCGCCGTGCGCTTTGATATCCGCGCCGCCAAGAAAGACGCTGAGGTCGTCCATTCTCTTGCCAAGTGGAAGAGGGAGGCGCTCTGGCGTTACGGTTTTCCCGTCGGTCAGGGCTTGTACACGGACATGAACGCCATCCGTCGGGACGAGGACTTGGACAACCTGCATTCCGTGTACGTGGATCAGTGGGACTGGGAGAAGATTCTGCCCCCGCAGTCTCGCACGCGTGAGTATTTGCAAAAGACCGTCTCCTCCATTGCGGAGGCGGTGTATCAGACGCACCTCGCTCTCAAAGCGCGCCATCCCGACATCCCCGCAAATCTGACGAGGGAAGTGACCTTTGTTACGAGCGAGGAGCTTTGTCGCCGTTATCCCGACATGACCTCCAAAGAGCGTGAGAACGCCGTTTGCAAGGAGTACGGCACCGTGTTTATCATCGGCATCGGACACGTGCTTTCGGACGGCAAGCCGCATGACGGCCGTGCCCCCGACTATGACGACTGGAATTTGAACGGCGACCTTTTATATTGGTTTGCGCCGCTTGAGTGCGCGTTGGAGATCTCCTCCATGGGCATTCGCGTGGACGAGGACAGCATGCGCGCCCAGCTTGTGCTTGCCGACCGTGAGGAGCGGGCAAGCTTGCCCTTCCACAGCCGCGTTTTGGACGGTACTCTGCCGCAGACCATGGGCGGCGGCATCGGTCAGTCCCGCCTTTGTATGTTGCTGATGAACAAAGCCCACGTCGGCGAGGTGCAGTCCTCCGTCTGGGATGACGAGACGTTGCGTCTGGCACGCGAGGCAGGCGTCTCCCTTCTGTAAAGATTTAAAAAGAGGTTCGACGGAGCCTCTTTTTTGCATAGCATCGCTTTTTTGCGGCACACTAAAAGCAAAAAAGGAGTGAGGGAATGCAAACGCTGTATAAAATCAATTACACCACCCGCGACCGCCTTTTGCGCGCGTGGGAGGACGCCATGGAGAGCGTTCGGAGATTGGAGGTTTTTTCGCACGAGACCGAGGAGCATGAAGTCAAAGAGACCTTTGCCGCCTGCGCTGAACTGCAAGCGCAAACAGCGGCAAAACTATACGAGCTCCTGCGTGTGCGCGAGAACGGTTGAAGAGAGGGAAAAGCCGCTGAAACAGCGGCTTTTTTTGTTTGTGCTTCCCGTGATTTTTTGTTTGCAAAATGCGCGTAAATCTGTTATAATAAATGCGGAAATTTGCTGCGCAAACGCTTGTTTTTGACCCCGCATCGCCTTTGCGGCGCAGGGAAAGAAAATATTTCAAAAAACACTTGCATTTTCTCGTCTTGTGTGTTATACTTCCAAGGTATCTTGAAAACACACATGAGGAGATAGCTATGAAAAACGGAATCCATCCCGAATACAAAGACACCGTGATTGTTTGCGCTTGCGGTGCTGAATATCCGACCCGCTCCACCAAGCAGGACCTGCACATTGACATCTGTGCAAAGTGCCATCCGTTCTTCACCGGCAAGCAGAAGTTTGTCGATGCCGGCGGTCGCGTGGACAAGTTCAAGAAGCGTTTCAACCGCGCATAAGTTTGCGCCTGCTTCTTGCGCGCCCCAGTGGCAAGTCAAGAGAACGAAAGAGCGGTACCGGTCGGTGCCGCTCTTTTTTCATATTCCGGGAGACTTATGGACAAACAATTATTTCATACGGAAAATTTTGAGGCGGACGGAGAGATCCGGGCCGTCTTAGTCGGCGTTCTGGAAGGGCACATGTCGCAGGACGACTTGGAAAGTGCTTTTCTTGAGCTGGAGCGCCTTTGCGATACGGCAGGCCTTTCGGTAGTCGCCACACTTTCGCAGGCATTGGAGCGCACCGTTTCCGCAACCTGCATCGGTTCGGGCAAACTCAAGGAACTCTCCGAGCTTTGCGACGCGCAGGAGGTCTCTGTGGTCGTGTTTGATACCGACCTCACTCCGAGCCAGATCAAGAACGTTGAAGACGCGATCTCTCGTGATGTTCGTGTCATTGACCGCACCATGCTCATCTTGGACATCTTCGCCAAAAACGCCGTTACGGGCGAGGGCATGCTGCAGGTCGAGATCGCACAACTTAAGTATAACGTACCTCGCTTGACGGGCAAGGGCGTCGAACTTTCCCGTCTCGGCGGCGGCATCGGCACCCGCGGACCGGGTGAATCCAAGCTTGAGACTGACCGACGTCACGTGCGGCGAAAAATTGCCGCATTGGAGGAAAAGCTTGCGGAGCTTTCCAAGTCCCGTGCCCTGCGCCGCAAGTCCAGAGCCGCGGGCGGTATCCCGCAGATCACCATTGCGGGTTATACCAACGCAGGCAAGTCCACTTTGCTCAACCATTTGACAAAAGCGGGTATTTTGGCGGAGGATAGGCTGTTTGCCACGCTGGATCCCACCACCCGCCGTATGAAACTTCTCGGCGCGGGGGAGATCCTTTTGACTGACACCGTCGGCTTTATCGACCGACTGCCGCACTCGCTTGTGGAGGCGTTTGCCTCAACGCTTGACGAGGTCGCGTACGCAGACCTCGTGTTGGTCGTTTTGGACGCTTCAAGCGAGGCGCTTGAGCGTCATCTCTCCGTCACGCAGGAACTGCTTGCGGAGATCTTTGAAAAACGCAAAGTCCCCGCCGCTCCCGTTATTTACGTGTATAACAAGTGTGATTTGCTTGCCCGCGGGGAGCGTGCCGCCATCGGCAAAATGGCGGGTGAGACCAACGTGTTCATCTCCGCCGCGACGGGCGAGGGGATCGAGTCTCTCTTGTCTGCCGTGGAGGAAAAACTTTCCGAATTGCGCCGCCGCACGTGCTTTCACGTGCCGCACGGCAGGGAAGACGAGTGGAGTTTTCTTTATCGTCGCGCCACCGTGGAGAAGGTGGAATATTTGGAAGACTGTGTCGAGATCGTTGCCGTGGCGGACGCGGAATCCCGCGGCAAATTGCGCCAATACATCACCAAGGAGTCTGTATGAAAAAAGCCCGTAAGACGCTGGAAAAACAAAAGACCGCGCTTCCTCCCGCACCGATTCGTGAGGAGAACATCACCGATACCCTGCGCGAGAATTATATGCCCTACAGTATGAGCGTTATCGTTTCGCGCGCCAGTCCGGAGATCGATGGTTTTAAGCCCGCGCACCGCAAACTGCTTTATACCATGTACCTCATGGGGTTGCTTGACAGCGCCCGCACCAAGAGTGCCAACGTTGTCGGCGCAACCATGAAGCTCAACCCCCACGGAGACGCCGCCATTTACGAAACCATGGTGCGCCTGACCCGCGGCAACGGTGCTCTTCTGCATCCTTTCGTGGACTCCAAGGGTAGCTTCGGTCGCAAGTATTCCAAGATGGCATACGCCGCCTCCCGTTACACCGAGGTCAAACTTGACCCCATTTGCAACGAGATCTTCTCGGGCATCAAGGCGGACGCGGTGGATATGGTCGACAACTACGACGGCCAACTCAAAGAGCCCGTTTTGCTTCCCACGCGTTTTCCGAATATTTTGGTCTCGCCCAATACCGGCATCGCCGTCGGTCTGGCGAGCTCCATCTGTTCGTTCAACCTACGCGAGGTATGCGACACGACCATCGCTCTTATTCGTGACCCCAACGCCAACTTGTTTGAGACCTTGAAGGCGCCGGACTTTTCCACCGGCGGCGAACTGATCTACGACCACGCCGTCATGGAGGAGATCTACCGCACGGGTCGCGGCAGCGTCAAACTGCGTTCCAAGTGGCGTTATCTCAAAGACGACGCTTGCATTGAGATCTATGAGATCCCGTATTCCACGGACGTGGAGACCATTCAGGAAGCCATCATCAAACTTGTCAAAGACGGCAAGTATAAGGAAATTTCCGACGTTCGCGACGAGACGGACCTCTCCGGTTTGAAACTCGTCATCGACCTGAAGCATAAGACGACCGATCCCGCCCGCGTTATGGCGCGCCTTATGAAGGACACCCCGCTGCAGACCACCTTCCCCTGCAATTTCAACGTCCTCATCGGCGGCAGCCCGCAACTGCTGGGCGTGCGCGAAATTTTGGAGGAATGGCATGCGTTTCGCCGCGAGTGCCTGAAGCGCGAGCTGTTCCACGAACTGTCTCAAAAGCGCGACAGACTGCACCTTTTGCAAGGTCTTGCCAAGATCCTCTTGGATATCGACCGCGCCATTGCCATCATCCGTCACACCGCGGAGGAAAGTCTGGTCATTCCCAACTTGATGGAGGGCTTTGACATCGACCGTATTCAGGCGGAGTATATCGCGGAGATCCGTCTGCGCCATTTGAACCGCGAGTATATCTTGAAGCGCACTGCCGAGACCGAGGATCTGGAGAAAGCCATTGCCGATCTGGAGGCTATTCTCAACTCTTCGCGCCGTCAGGATACCCTCATCATTAAGCAGCTGGAAGAGATCTCCAAGAAGTACGGCATCGACCGTAAGACGGAGATCCTCTACGACGTGGACGACTCCATCGATCTTACTCAGGAGCCGGAGAAGGAAGAGTTCTTCCACGTCACCATGACCGAGCAGGGCTATTTCAAGAAGATCCCGCGTCTCTCCATCCGTGCCGCAGACGAGCAGAAACTTAAGGATGGTGACGCCGTCGCGTTTTCGGCGGAGGTTTCCACCTTTGCAGAACTTCTGTTTTTCACCGATCGCGCGCAGGTGTATAAGGCACGCCTCGGCGATTTCGACGCCACAAAAGCAAGCGCCTTGGGTGATTATATCCCCGGCAAGCTCGGCTTTGACGAAGGGGAAAAGGTCGCGTGGTTCCTGCCCGTCAAGGAATTTACGGGACAGATCTTCATCGCCTTTGAAAACGGTAAATGCGTGCGTTTCCCGCTTGCCGTTTATCAGACCAAGTCCAACCGCAAGAAGCTCTCGCCCGCCTTTTCCGACGCCTCTCCCGCCGTCGGCTTCTGTCATTTGCAGAGCGGAGAAGTGCGCGACGTGTTCCTGCAGACTTACAACGGCAAGAGCGCACTCTTCAAGTCTGCTCTTGTCAGTGAGAAGGCCACCCGCACCAGCGCCGGCATTCAGGCCATGGCCATGAAGCGCGGGGATCGCGTGCGTCTCATGGTGGCGGTGGAACCGGGTGATACCACCTACGCTAAGTGCCGCAAGATCAAATTGCCAACCCCCGGCGTCATTTTCAACCCCATCGACCCCGTGGAGAATCAGACCAAACTTGAGTTTTGACTTTACAAAAACTGAATAAATTGTTATAATAATATTTCTAATATAAGCTTTTCCTGCGCACGCGCGCAGGAAAGGCTCTGTTTCGGAGTGTATTATGGATCAGGCGCCTCAGGCAAAAAGTCGCACGGCAAGGTTGTTTTCCGTTCTTTTTTCGGAAGCTCTCTTGCTTGTGTTTTCGTTTTTGGCAGGCGGCATTTTTGCGCTGGATCTCTTTGATTACGGCTATAGCGTTGCCGCATGCTTCGTCTTGCTGTCCGTGCTGTTTTCTTCTCTTTGCGCCGTCATTTTGGCGTTTGTCAACCTGAAGAATCGCAATGTCCTGTGGGCGATCGCCCCCATTGTCGGTTACGGCGTCGCGGCGGCATTCGGCTTCTCGCTGTATATGATCCCCGTGTGGGTGATCACCGTTGGCGGCGCGGAGCTTCTGTACTTTTTGTTCTGGAAGAAGACGGCGCGCCTTCCGCTCGTCGCCTCTTTTTCCGCCCTTTGCACGGTGTGCGTGCTCGCCGTGCTTTTCTTACACGCGCGCGCGCGATTTGGTGCGTTTGACGTGCAGGTGATCTTGCAGTTTATCCAAACGCGTGTCGGCGACTTTGTGAGAACCGTGTATGAACTTGCCGCCGAGTTCGGCATGACGGAAGGGGCCTTGGCACTTGGAAGCGCAGAGGACGTCGTTCGTGCGATCTCCACTTCTGCGGTGCTGTCTTTACCCGGCCTCTTTTTGTGCCCGCTCGTGTTTATCGCATACAGCATGAGTACCGTTTTGCGTCTTTTGACCAAGAAGAGCGGCGCGTTGCAGATCCTCTACGGTGAGGACGGATTTTTGCCTATGCCCACCGTCGTGACCGGCATCGTGTACCTCATCAGCCTTGTCGCAACGAATCTGCTTTACGCCGCACTTCCCACCGTTGCCGCGGCGGCAGCGTCCAATCTCTGCACCGTTTTGCAACTCGTCTTTGCCTTTGTCGGACTCGCGTTTCTCGTTCGTCCCCGCAGAGAGAGAAGAAAAGCAAATCTCGTCACAGCCCTCATCTCCGTCGTTGCCATCGCGGTATACGTTTGCGTCTCTGGTGCGGCCTTGACGTTTTTGTTGCTCGGAGTCTCCATGCTCGTCACCTTCGGCATTCCGGTGCTTTCTTACATCGGCCTTGCCGTTTCGTTGTTTACGTATTTCCGTTCCCGTCGCAAAGCCTCTTGACCCACAGAAAGGAATTGTGTTTTGAAGCAAACGAGTTATAACAAGTTTCGCGCAGGTGCCTTTTTCGCCTGCACGCTCGTCCTTTTGATTTTGTTCTCGGCGATCGTTGTTGCCATGGATGCGCGCTTCTTGGTGCTCTGCGGCTGCCTTGTCGCCTTATTCGTGCTCGTCTTCGTGCTCTTTTCGCTTGCCGCCTCGCGCAGTGCGCGCCGTGCCCGCGGCGAGGGAGAGATGACGCAGAGCGTCTCCATGGACTTTTTGCACGCTTTTTCTCTGCCCACCTTGCTTTTGGGTGAGGAAGGTCAGATCCAGTGGTGCAACGAGGCATTCTCCACCTTGGTGGGGGAGGGTGCATCCGCCATCTATGGCGAGAACTTTAACCGTTTCCTGCCGGCGGACCTTCCCGTGAACGCTTTTGAGAAGCACGAGGGAGGGGAGATCGCCGTCAACGTCTCCGGCACGTCCTTTGATCTTTTGCCGCACGCTACGGCAGGCGGCTCGTACATCTGCGTGCTCATCGATCAGAGCGAACGCGAGTTTTTGCAAAACGAACTTGCCCGCAAGAATCCCGCCGTTCTTTTCCTGGCGGTCGATAACGTCTCCGATGACCCCGCCATGAGCGGCGCGGGCTACCGCACCGTCCTCTCCCGCATTTATCCGCTGTTAGAAGAGTGGGCACAGTCTCTTTCGGGCATCGTGCGCGAGTTTGGCCGTGACCGATACCTTGTCGTCTTGGAGGAGGAAAAACTCGAACAAGTGCGCGAGAGCAAGTTTGAGATCTTGGATCGCGTGCGCGCCCTGTCCGACGGTGTGGTGGAGATTCCCGTTACCGTTTCCGCGGGCGTCGCGTATCTCG
Source organism: Clostridia bacterium (assembly GCA_017537265.1). GTDB lineage: Bacteria > Bacillota > Clostridia > Oscillospirales > SIG627 > RUG14179. The sequence goes on from JAFYLE010000140.1 coordinate 27,943, forward strand.
ACGGCACCCTGCACGAGAAGGAACTTGCCTCCTATCAGGCACTTGACATGGCACTTCAGCGCGGCGGTGACCAGGCCGTGTTTAAGGACCGCGACGGCACGCTGGAGTACTTCGGCGGCAGGACCAAGACCGTTCAGCGCCGCAGCCGTATCAAGAGCCGCATCATCGCAGGCCAACTCAAGAATCTCGTTTTGGCAAGTGAGCGCGTGATCGTCATGGGCCACGCCAATGCCGACCACGACTCCATCGGTGCCTGCGTCGGCCTTGCCCGTTTCTGTATGGAATTGGGCCGTCCCGTCAACATCGTCGCCAATCCGGGCGACGTCAATCTCAAGCCCATTTTAAAGACGCTTTCGGCCCTGCCTGAGTATGCAGACGTCTTTTTGGACGCCGCGAGCGCACAGGATCTCGTCTCACCCTCCACGCTTCTCATCGTGGCAGACGTGAACAACGTTCGCACGTTTGAGTCCGCCGCTCTTTATGAGAACTCGCAGAACGTGGTCGTCATCGACCACCACCGCAAGTCGGACGAATTCATCGTCACCCCCAAGATCGCTTACATCGATCCTGCCTGCTCGTCCACGTGCGAGATGGTCAGCGAAATTCTGGAACAGAGCCTTTCTCGCGGAAAACTGCAGAAGGAAGAAGCGGAGATCCTCTTTGCAGGCATCATGCTCGACACCAAGCAGTTTACGAGAAACACCGGCACGCGCACCTTTGCCGCCGCCCAGTTCTTGCGTGACGCAGACGCCAATCCCACGCAGGCACAGCGTCTGTTCTCCACCAATCTCGAGACCATGCTCTCGGAATTGGATTTTGAGAAGAACGTCGTCATCTATCGCGACGTCATCGCCATCGCCGCAAGCGACAAGCCCGCCCGCTTGGCTGACAAGATCGCGGCAAGCCGCGCGGCGGATCGCCTCTTGAATTTGGAAAACGTGCAGGCGACCTTCGTGCTCTGCCGTATCGATGATTGTACCCACATCTCCGCGCGCAGCGCAGGTAAGGTGAACGTGCAGCTCATTCTGGAGCGCTTGCACGGCGGCGGCTATTTCGATGCCGCGGGCGCTCAGCTCAAGGGTCTGGATTTTACGGGTGCCCTTGAATTGTTGAAAGAATCCATTGACGAATATTTGAACGTTGATCTATAAGGAGTAAACCATGAAAGTTTTCTTAAAACAGGATGTCAAAAATCTCGGCAAGGCCGGCACCATCGTGAACGTGTCCGACGGTTACGCCCGCAATTTCCTGTTCGCCCGCGGCCTTGCCGTGGAGGCGGATAAGAACGCACAGTCTCAGGCAAAGAATAAGGAGAGTGCCGAGGCGTATCGCCGCGAGCAGGAACTCGCGGCCGCCAAGGAGCTTGCTGCCAAGATTGCCGGCGTCAAGGTGAGCATCAAGGCGAGCGCAGGCGCCGACGGCAAACTTTACGGCTCCGTTACCGCCGCCCACATCGCTGACGCATTGAAGGAACAGACCAAGATCGAGGTGGACAAGCGCAAGATCGTGCTCGACGCACCCATTCGCACCTTCGGCACCTCTGTTTTGGATGTCAAGCTCACCTCCGGCGTTGTTGCCAAACTTACCGTTTCAGTGACCGAATAAGCATTACAGCCCCGTTTGGAAAGGACCGTCATGGACAACAATTTCTCGCAAAACAGCGTGATCCGCAGCGTCCCCGCCTCTGTTGATGCGGAGCAGGCACTGCTCGGCGCGATTCTCATCGACAGCAAGAAGGTGGATGAAGTCGCATCCATTTTGAGCGTTGAGGACTTCTACATTGAAGCAAACGGCTCCATTTATGCCGCCGTGCTCGCATTGCAGCAGGGCAGGGGCAACGTGGACGCCGTCACCGTGCTGGAAGAACTGAAGAAAAACGGCGTCTTCCAGGAAAAAGAGGGTTATGCCTACCTCATGCAACTTGCAGAGAGCACTCCCTCGGTCTCCAACGTGCGCGACTACGCGGAGATCATTCGCGACAAGTCTCTGCTTCGCCGCCTTATCCGCCTGACGGAAGAGGTGCGCGACGAGGCGTTCAGTCAGTCGCGTGAGGCGCAGGATATCCTGCAGGATGCGGAAGCGCTCATTTTTAAACTCACGCAGGGTTACGTCTCCGGCGAGTTTGTGACGATGGATCAGGCTTTCGTTGCACTCTTTAAGCGCTTGAAGGAGCTTAAGAGCAACAACGGTGCCCTCGGTATCAAGACTTATTATTCGCATCTGGACGACGTGCTCAACGGCATGGAGGAGGGGGATCTCGTCCTCGTCGGTGCCCGCCCCGGTATGGGTAAAACGAGTTTTGTTTTGAACATTGCCACCAACGTCGCCCGCCATATCCAAAAGAAGGTCGTCATCTTCTCTTTGGAAATGAGCACCGTGCAGATCGCCTCTCGTATTCTCTCTTCCGAGGCGCGCGTGTCTTCCAGCCGTATGCGCCGCGGTGATTTGAAGGATGACGATTTTGCCAAATTTGCGGAGAGCGCAAACGCCCTCTGTCACAATCATAACATTTTAATCGACGATACCGCAGGCATCACCGTGAATGATATGCGCTCCAAGCTGCGCCGCATTGATGACCTCGGCCTTGTCGTCGTGGACTATCTGCAGCTCATGCGCGGCCACGGCAAACGTTACGACAATAAGGTCAACGAAGTGGCCGATATCACCTGGGGACTCAAGATGATGGCAAAGGAACTTAAGGTTCCCGTGCTTTTGTGCTCTCAGCTTTCCCGTTCCAACGAGAAATCCACGGGCGGTCAGCGCCGTCCGCAGGCATCCGACCTGCGCGATTCCGGTGCTATCGAGCAGGACGCGGATATGATCCTTTTGCTTTATAACCCCGAGCATAACAATCCCGATCTCAAGGGTCAGTCGGGGTATGAGGTGGAATGTATCGTCGCCAAGAACCGTCACGGCGCGACCAAAACGGTCAAATTGTATTGGGAAGGCGAGTTTACCCGCTTCTCCACGGTCGAACATCAGTATGAAGAACCGCCGCAGGGCTGAGAGTGCCGAAACGGTGCGCGCCTTGCGCCTGTTTGAGGAGGCAAAGTCCGACGCCGATTTGTATCGGGGCGCGAATTCTGTGGTGCTCGCTTTGTCGGGCGGCAAGGATTCCGTCTGTCTCTTCCATCTGTTGCGTACGGCGCTTCCGCAGTTTGGCATCACGCTTCTTGCCGCTCACGTCAACCACAACCTTCGTGGCAAGGAGGCCTTGCGTGACGAGGCGTTTTGTAAACGTCTCTGCGAGGAATACGGCGTGGAATACCGCGCTTTTTCAGTGGATGCCGCCGCTTTTTCCGAGAGGGAAGGCCTGTCGCTTGAGGCCGCTTGCCGCAGCCTTCGGTACGACGTGCTGTTAGACTTTTGCAAAGAGCGCGGCGCCCTGCTCGCCACCGCTCATACCAAGAGCGATCAGGCAGAGACTGTGCTTATGCAGATCTGCAAGGGTGGGGGACTCACCTCGGCGTGCGGGATCGCAAAGTGCCGCGAGGACGGCGTGATCCGTCCCTTGCTCGGCTTCAGTACGCAGGACGTCAAGTGCTTGTGCCGCCATTTCTGCTGGGAGCACGTCACAGACTCCACCAACCGCTCTACGCGTTACCTTCGCAATTTTTACCGCGAAAAACTCCTTCCATTGCTTAAGAAGAAGAACCCCTCGGTCGAGGAGTGTCTTGCGCGCTTTTCGGAGAATTGCCGTGCAGAACACACGGCATATCAACGTCTTTCGCGCGAGTATCTGGCACAGCTCGGTCTGTATCCCGCAAAGTCGCGCATGGATAAACAGACGCTTGCGGCTCTGGCAAACGATGCGTCCATGCATGCCGTTTTGTACGACGCGCTTTTGGGAATGCTCACTTCTGCCGGATGTCGCACTCCGCTTTCTCAAAACGCGTTTTTGCGCGTAACGGAAGCGTTGAGGCGCCCCGCCCGCATCGGTGCACGCGTGCAGGTGGGACAGGGTGTTTCCTTCGTGTTCGAGCAGGATTCGCTCTTCGTTTTCGCACATGACACGGGCGTGCGGGAACAGACTGAGCTTTGTGAGGGGGGGGCTTGTTTCGGTGACGCCGTGTTTTCCCTTGTGAAAGGGACTTTTTCCAAAGAAAGTGCAAAAGTTCACAAAATACACACAAGTGTGTACGTTTCATGTGATAAGATAATAGGGTGTTTGAGCATTCGTTTGCGCCGCGCAGGCGATACGTACACCGTGCGAGGGCAAGAGCGCACGCTCAAAGACTTGTTTTCCACCCGCCGCATTCCGCAAGCCTTGCGCGACTCCTATCCGCTCGTCTGTGACGACGAGGGTGTCGTTTGGGTCCCGGGCGAGCTTGCCGCAGATCGCGTGCGTGCCGAAGAGGGCGTTCTTTTTAAACTTGAATTACAAAGCGGTTCGCTGTTTGAAGAACTGCAAAAAAGGAGACAATATGAGTGACATCATGAAGAAGGCCTCTGCCGCCGATCTGGAGTCGGTCTTAATTGGCGAGGAAGAACTGCAGCAGATCTGCGATCGCGTCGCGAGCGAGATCAACGAGCATTATCGCGCCGCCGTAGAAGCGGGCGAAAAACTTTTGGTCATCGGCGTGCTCAAAGGCAGCATCATCTTCATGGCAGATATCTTGCGCCGCATCGATCTGCCGCTTCAAATCGAGTTTTTGCGCGCCTCGTCGTACGGCCGTTCCACCTCGTCCAGCGGCGTCGTGGCCATCTCTCAGGCGCCCGACCCCGCGTTGTTTAAAGACGTGCACGTTTTGGTCGTGGAGGATATTTTGGATACAGGCAACACACTCTATAAGGTGATGTCCGTGTTTAAGGAGCAGGGTGCCAAGAGCGTGGAACTCTGCACGCTTCTGGATAAACCTGCTCGTCGCGTTGCAGATATCACCGCACGCTTTGTCGGCCGTGAGATCCCGGATGCCTTCGTGGTCGGCTACGGATTGGATTATGCGGAGCATTACCGCAACCTGCCGATGATCGGCATCTTAAAGCCCGAGATCTACAGTGAGTAATTTTTAGTACATTCCCCGAGGAGAAGTAAGACCCATGAAACAAAATGGAAAGACAATTCTGTTCTATGCCGTGCTTATCATCGGCATCGTGCTCGTCTGCTCGATGCTCTTTACCGGCATGGAATCGAAAGGTCCCGAGTACAGTGACGTCATCGCCGCCTTTGAAGAAGAGAAGGTGGAAAGCTTTGTCATCACCGTAAAGAACGACATCACCCTGACCTTGAAGGACGGCAGCAAGCTTCAGTATCGCCTGCGCGACCTCGGTTTGTTCTGGACGCAGGTCGGCGACTTGATCGACGAACAGCGTGCCGCGGGCATCATCAAGAATTACGATTTTGAAAAGCCGCAGGAGACCCCATGGTGGCAAGACTTTTTGCCGTATGCTATCGTCATGGCGGTCATCGTGTTCCTTTGGATCTATATGATGCGCCAGATCGGCGGCGGCAAGGGCAGTAAGATCAATTCTTTCGGCCGTTCCCGAGCAAAACTTAACACCAACGATAAGAAGAAAGTCTATTTTTCCGACGTTGCCGGCGCAGATGAGGAGAAGGAAGAACTTCAGGAAGTTGTGGAGTTTTTGAAGAACCCCGCAAAGTTCCGCGAACTCGGCGCGCGCATTCCGCGCGGCATGCTTCTCGTTGGCCCTCCCGGTACGGGTAAGACTCTGCTTGCCAAAGCAGTCGCAGGAGAAGCGGGCGTTCCGTTCTATTCCATTTCCGGTTCGGACTTTGTGGAGATGTACGTCGGCGTCGGCGCTTCCCGCGTACGCGATTTGTTTGATACCGCCAAGAAGACTGCGCCCTGCATCATCTTCATTGACGAGATCGACGCCGTCGGTCGTCACCGCGGCGCAGGCCTCGGCGGCGGACACGACGAGCGCGAACAGACCTTGAACCAAGTGCTTGTGGAAATGGACGGTTTCGAGACGGAAGAGGGCATCATCATCATGGCAGCCACCAACCG
>JAFYLE010000141.1 GCA_017537265.1 Clostridia bacterium
CCGCATTTGATACCGATGCGAAGCGCGGACAGGGGCAAGGCCTCGCGAACGTCATTCGCCATTCTTTCTTGAAGCGCACTTAAAAGCGCAAGCCCCGACGCCATATCGTCCTCACAGTCCTGCAAATTGAGGAATTTCACACGCTCCTCGTCCACCTCGCCAAGATAGGCACGGAAGTGGGCAAGATGATTTTCCTCGCATCCGAGCCCCAGCACCAGTACGCCGCCCGCATTGGGATGACGGACAAGCCCCGCCAAGGTTTTTGCCGTGGTTTCAAGGTCTCCGCCAAGCTGAGAGCAGCCGTAGGGATGGCAAAGCGCCTTCGCGCCCGTTTTCTCCGCCAGCGCCTTGGCAACGCCGTTGGCGCATCCCACCGTAGGCACGATCCAAAGCTCGTTGCGAATGCCTACGTCACCGTTCTTGCGGCGATATCCCAAAAAGGTGCCCTCCAAAGGCAACTCCACGGGGAGTGCCTCCGGGCGATACTCCCAGCCGCCCGTTCCCGACAGTCGGGATTTCAGGTTATGGGAATGGACAAGCGTCCCCAAGGCAATGTCCTCGGTGGCGCATCCAATGGGAAAGCCGTATTTGATCACCCGTTCCCCTTTGGCAATGGGAACAAGGGCATATTTCATTCCGTCCTCGCGGACTTCTACGTTATCAAGCTCGTGTATTTTCATACAAGACTCCAATGGGCCGTTTCCACGGCGTCGGTCATAGCCGAAAGATCCTCGCCCCACAGAGTGGCATCGGCAAGAATTTCGGGAATTTCTCGTTGCATCTTTTCAACGATCTCGGCATCATCACGGGGCGTTCCTTCGCGGTAAAAATCGATCAGACGACGGAAGGAATAGGTAAGCGCCGCGGGATACGTGCCGAATTTCTCGCGGTACGCCAGAATAGACGGCAGCACGCGAACGCGGAACTTGGACACCGAATTGAGAGAAATCGCCGAGCAGAGATGACGGATATAGGGGTTTTCAAACCGTTTCAGCACCTCGTCGGCGTACGCCTTCGCCTCATCGGGGTCAAAGTCAAGGGTGGGAAGGATTTCCCCAAGGCAAGCCTCAAGGAAAGCACGGATCTCACCGTTTTCATGCAGTCGCCCACCGTTTCCACGCCACAAAGAAGCGCATTGGGGATCATAGAGGTGTGCGCGCCGTTGAGAATGCGCACCTTCAGCGTGCGATAAGGCGCAAGTGCCGGTACCCACTTCACATTCATACCAAGGGCGGCAAAGGGCAGGCGCGCGTCCTCTTCCCCTTCAATGACCCAAAGGTGGAAGGCCTCGCTGGTATTCACAAGGTCGTCCTCGTAGCCAAGCTCGATGGGTTCGCCGGGTGCACCCGATACGATACGGTCAACCAGCGTGTTTCGGAAGGAGCATTCCTCGGTCACAAAGCGGCAGAAATCCTCGCCAAGCCTCCAGTCGGCGGCGTGACGGAGAACGATCTCCCGCAGAGCATCGCCGTTGTTCTCGATCAGCTCGCAAGGAAGCACGAGAAGTCCCGACAGTCCCGCCGAAAAGCGGAGATATAAAAGATGGGTAAGGCGCGCGGGAAAGCTCTCGGGAACGGCGTCCACAGGGCGCTCGCACGCCTCGTACACGACGCCCGCTTCGGTGGTGTTGGACACCACAAGCGCAAGCGTCTGCGTGGTCGCAAGCGCCTCAAAGCTCTTGCGGTCGGAGGCGGGGTCAAGGCTTCCCTCAATGCAGTCAACGAGGGTAGCATCGCATCCGCTTCCGTCTCGTGCCACGTGGGTATACGTAAAATTCTGGGCGGCAAGAGGGTCTTCACCGCGCGTTCTCGCGCGGACGATGGCTACGTTGCCGTTATAGGCACCGCTTGCATTGGCTTTCGCCAGCATCCAGTCAAAGAATCCGCGCAGGAACACGCCGCCGCCAAACTGAACCGCCGTAAGAGGGCG
>JAFYLE010000142.1 GCA_017537265.1 Clostridia bacterium
AAGCCCGTGCCATTCTCAAGAACACCCGAAAGAGCGCCGCGGAATACGCCCTCAAAATTTTAAACGAAGCCGCAGCAAATGCGGAAAACAATTTTAACCTGCAGAAGGACAAACTCTTTGTCTGTCACTGCAACGCCACCGCCGGTCCTACCATGAAGCGTTATCAGCCTCGTGCCAAAGGTTCGGCATCCGGAATTCTGAAGAGAACCTCTCACATCACCATCAGCGTGTGCGAGAGAGCGTAACTAGGAGGCAATTAGAATATGGGCCAGAAAGTTAATCCGCACGGACTGCGTGTCGGCGTCATCAAAGATTGGGATTCCAGATGGTTTGCCAAGGATGAAGAGTTCGGCGATACGCTTGTTTCCGACTACAAACTGCGCAAATACCTCAAAGAAAAGCTCTATGCAGCCGGCGTTCCGAAGATTGAGATCGAACGCGTCGGCGGCAGAGTCCGCGTCATCATTCACTGCGCGAAGCCCGGTATGATCATCGGCCGCGGCGGTCAGGAGATCGAAAAGCTCCGCACCGATATCGAGGATTTCCTCGGCATCAAGGGTGTTTCCGTCAACGTCAATGAAGTCAAGAACCCGGATCTCGATGCTCAGCTCGTTGCCGAGTCCATCGCCAGCCAGCTCGAGCGCCGCATTTCCTTCCGTCGTGCAATGAAGCTCTCCATCGGCCGCACCATGCGCCTGGGAGCCCGCGGTATCAAGATCGCTGTCTCCGGCCGTCTCGGCGGCGCGGAAATCGCGAGAACCGAACATTACCACGAAGGTACGATTCCGCTGCAGACTCTGCGCGCGGACATCGACTACGGTTTTGCCGAAGCGAAGACCACTTACGGTCGCATCGGTATCAAAGTTTGGATCTACGGCGGCGAAGTGCTGCAAGTAGTCCAGCGTGACCGTCGCAAAAACGACCGTCGCCCCGGTGGCGAACGTCGTGGCGACCGTCGCAACGGTGGCGAACGTCGTAACAACAACGACCGTCGTCCCGGCGCCGGTGGCGCAGGCTTCCGTCCGCAGGGTAACAACCCTCGCAGACCCCGTCCTGCCGCCGCAGCCCCCGCGGAAGGAGGAAATGAATAATGTTAATGCCGAAAAGAACCAAGTACCGTCGCGTTCATCGCGGCCGTATGAAGGGTAAAGCCCTCCGCGGCAACGAAGTGACCTACGGCACCTTTGGCCTGGTCGCTACCGAGCCCGCATGGGTCACTTCCAATCAGATCGAAGCCGCCCGTATCGCTATGACCCGTTACGTCAAGCGCGGCGGTAAAGTCTGGATCAAGATTTTCCCCGACAAGCCCGTGACCGAAAAGCCTGCCGAAACTCGTATGGGTTCCGGTAAAGGTTCCCCCGAATACTGGGTGGCAGTGGTCAAGCCGGGTCGTGTCATGTTTGAGATGGACGGTATCACCGAAGAGCAGGCTAAGGAAGCTATGCGTCTTGCAAGCCACAAACTGCCTCTGAAGTGCAAGTTCGTCGCAAAAGAGAAACAAGCGTAAGGAGGTAGCAGAATGAAACTTGCCGATATCAAGAAAATGACTGCAGAAGAGCTGCAGGGCGAGCTCAAGAATCTCAAGAGCGAACTGTTCCATTTGCGCTTCCAGCACGCCATCAATCAGCTTGACAATCCCCTGAAGATCGCGCAGACCCGCAAAGACATTGCGCGCATCATGACTGTCATTCGCGAAAAAGAGATTGAAGCGCAAAAACAGAGCGCTGCGCAGTAAGGGAGATAAAAGATGGATACGAACAGAAATTTGAGAAAGACCCGCGTGGGTATGGTTGTCAGCGACAAAATGGACAAGACCATCGTCGTCGCCATCGCCGACCACGTCCGTCATCCTCTCTATAACAAAATCGTGAAGAAAACCGTGAAGTTCAAGGCGCACGACGAAAACAACGAGTGCACCGTGGGCGACAAGGTGATGATCATGGAGACCCGCCCCCTGTCCAAGGACAAGAACTGGCGTCTCGTGAAGATCATCGAAAAAGCGAAATAAGCACGGAGGTAACATGTTATGATTCAACAGCAAAGCTTCATGAAGGTTGCCGATAACACCGGCGCCAAAGAACTCATGTGCATCCGTGTGCTCGGTGGTACCGGCCGTCGTTATGCCGGCATCGGCGACGTGGTCGTTTGCAGCGTCAAGAAGGCTGCACCGGGCGGCAGCGTCAAAAAAGGCGACGTGGTCAAGGCAGTTGTCGTTCGCACCGTCAAGGGTGTGCATCGCAAGGATGGTTCCTACATCCGTTTCGATGAGAATGCTGCCGTGATTCTCGCGGATGAACAAAACCCCAAGGGAACCCGCATTTTTGGGCCGGTTGCAAGAGAGCTTCGTGAGAAAGATTATCTCAAGATTCTCTCCCTTGCTCCCGAAGTGCTGTAAGGCGGAGGTACAAGGTAGTGAAAAAATTACACATTAAAAAAGATGACGTTGTCGTCGTCAATTCCGGCGACGATAAGGGCAGCAAGGCAAAAGTTCTTGCCGTCAGCCCCGAAGAGGGAAAGGTCATCGTCGAAGGCCTGAACATGGTCAAAAAGCACGTCAAACCCAGAAAGCAGGGTGAGACCGGCGGTATCGTGGAAGCCGAAGGCGCATTCTACGCCTCCAAGGTGAACCTCTACTGCCCCAACTGCGACAAGGGTGTTCGCGTGAAAGTGAAGACTCAAAAGGACGGCACGAAAGTCCGTACCTGCGCCAAGTGCGGCAAAGAACTGTAAGGAGGTAACTTGATATGTCTATGATGAAAGATCTTTACAAGAACGAAGTTGCCCCCGCTCTTCAGAAGAAGTTCGGCTACAAGAACCCGATGATGATCCCGAAGATGGATAAGATCGTCGTGAACATCGGTGCCGGCGAAGCGAAAGACAACGCCAAGGTCATTGATGCCATCATCGCAGACCTGACCACCATCACCGGTCAGAAGGCAGTCGCGACCGTCGCCAAAAAGTCCGTTGCGAACTTCAAACTCCGTGCCGGCATGAAGATCGGCGCCCGCGTGACTCTGCGCGGTGAGAGAATGTACGAATTCATGGATCGTTTGTTCCACATCGCTCTTCCGAGAGTGCGTGACTTCAAAGGCATCAATCCGAACGCCTTTGACGGCCGCGGCAACTACTCTCTGGGCCTGAAGGAACAGCTCATCTTCCCGGAAATCGTTTACGATCAGGTGGATAAGATCCGTGGCATGAACATTGCCTTTGTTACCACGGCAAAGACCGACGAAGAAGCCCGTGCGTTCCTCGAACTGATGGGCGCGCCCTTCGCAAAGGAATAAGGAGTACACAATGGCTAAGAAATCAATGATTTTAAAGCAGCAGGCCGAGCAGAAGTTCTCGACCCGCAATTACAACCGTTGCAAGATCTGCGGCCGTCCCCATGCGTATCTGCGCAAGTACGGCATCTGCCGCATCTGCTTCCGTGAATTGGCCTACCGTGGAGAAATTCCCGGCGTTCGCAAGGCCAGCTGGTAAACCGTCACACAACGCACAAAAGTGCGAACAGCAAACTATGTGCAAGTAGGAGGAAAACGAAATGCAAATTACAGACGCCATTGCGGATATGCTCACTCGCATTCGCAATGCCAACGCTGCAAAGCACCCCACCGTGGACATTCCGTGCTCCAACGTCAAGCGTGCAATCGCTCAGATTCTCGTTGACGAAGGATATGTGAAGGGCTTTGAAGTGATCGAAGATCAGAAACAGGGCATGATCCACATGACCCTGCGCTACGGTCAGAACAAAGAGAGAGTCATCCAAGGTATGCGCCGCGTATCCAAACCCGGTCTGCGTATCTACGCCGGTTGCGAAGAACTTCCTAAGGTTCAGCGCGGCCTCGGCATCGCGATCGTCTCCACCTCCAAGGGTATCATGACCGACAAAGCGGCAAGAAAACTCAACGTCGGCGGCGAAGTTCTCGCCTTCGTGTGGTAAGGAGGTAGGGATATGTCAAGAATCGGTAGAGCACCTATTGCTGTCCCCGCCGGTGTTACCATCACCCGTGAGAACAACACCCTGACCGTCAAAGGCCCCAAGGGTTCTTTGACCTCCACCTTCCATCAGGACATCGAGATCCACGTGGAACCCACCGAGATCCGTGTTACCCGTCCCGATGACAAGAAGGAACACCGCGCCCTGCACGGCCTGACTCGCGCCCTGATCGCCAACATGGTGCTCGGCGTTACCGAAGGCTTTAAGAAGACCCTCGAGATCAGCGACGGCTACCGTGCCGCCAAGCAGGGAACCAAACTTGTGCTGAACATTGGCTACTCTCACGAAGTCTACTTTGAGGATGGCGACGGCATCACCTTCGATGTTCCCGCTCCCAACCAGATCATCGTGAACGGTATCGACAAACAGCGCGTCGGACAGGTCGCCAGCGAGATTCGCGGCAAGCGTCCGCCTGAACCGTACCTCGGCAAGGGCATCCGCTATGCCGGCGAGCATATTCGCCGCAAGGCCGGTAAGTCCGGTAAATAATTGAAAGGAGCGAATGAACGATGATTACCAGACCCAATACTGAAGCAAAGCGCATTCACCGTCATAAGCGCGTTCGTGGCAAGATCTCCGGCACTGCCGAAATGCCCCGTCTGAGCGTCTATCGCTCCACCAATCACATCTACGCACAGATCATTGATGATGTGAAAGGCGTCACCCTCTGCTCCGCATCTTCCCTTGACAAAGAGATCAAGGGCAAGGGCGGCAACAAAGAAGGTGCAAAGCTTGTGGGACAGCTGATTGCAAAAGTGGCCCTCGAAAAAGGAATTGATACTGTGGTGTTCGACCGCGGCGGCTATCTGTATCACGGACGTGTTAAGGAAGTGGCAGAAGGCGCTCGCGAGGGCGGACTGAAATTCTAAGGAGGCTAATATGGCAATGAAATTTGATCCCGCAACGCTTGATCTGAAAGAAGTCGTCGTGGACGTGAAGAGCGTCTCCAAGACGGTGAAAGGCGGCCGTGTCCGCAAGTTCTCCGCTCTGGTTGTTGTCGGCGACGAAAACGGTCGAGTCGGCTGTGGCTTAGGCAAAGCTTCTGAGCGTCCCGAAGCAGTCCGCAAGGGCCTCGAAGATGCAAAGAAGAACATGGTTGAGATCGCCCGCAAGGGAACCACGATCCCCCATGAAGTTATCGGTGAATACGGTGCCGCCCGCGTGCTTCTCAAGCCCGCTGCAGAAGGTACCGGAGTCATCGCCGGCGGTAAAGTCCGCAGCGTGCTGGACATGGCCGGCATCAAGAACGTTCGTACCAAGTGCTTGCGCTCCAACAACCCCACCAACGTCGTGAAAGCGACCTTCGAGGGCTTGAAGCAGCTGCGCACCGTTGAGCAGGTTGCCGAGATTCGCGGCAAGACCCCTGCAGAAATTTTGAACTGAGGTGAATTACGATGGGAAAAGTTAAAATTACCCTGACCAAGAGCCTCATCGGCCGCTTGGATAAGCAGAAGAAAACTGCAGCGTCCCTCGGCCTGAAGAAGATCGGTGATACCACTCTTCAGCCGGAAGGCCCCGTGACGGATGGTAAGATCTTTATCATCAAACATCTGGTTTCGGTGGAGCGCGACGCTCAGTAAGCGCCTGCCCGAAAATAAGGAGGAATAACAATGAAGCTTCATGAGCTTTCCCCGGTCCCCGGTAGCGTCAAAGGTCGTTATCGCAAGGGCAGAGGTCCCGGAAGCGGCAACGGTAAGACTGCCGGTAAGGGACATAAGGGTCAGAACGCCCGCAGCGGCGGCGGTGTCCGCATCGGCTTTGAAGGCGGTCAGATCCCCGCTTACAGACGCCTCCCCAAGAGAGGCTTTGGCAACAGCCTGTTTGCCAAGAATTATGCCATCATTAATGTGGCAACCTTGAATGACATTTTCGCCGATGGCGACGTTGTCAACATGGAAGCCCTCGTGGCAAAGAAACTCATCAAGAATGAAGAGTCTGGCCTGAAGGTCCTCGGCAACGGTGAGATCTCCAAGAAACTGACGGTTCAAGCGAAAGTCTTTTCCGCTACCGCCAAGGAGAAGATCGAAGCCGCGGGCGGAAAGGCAGAGGTAATCTGAGATGTTTAAGACACTCGCAACCGCCTGGAAGCTCCCGGATCTCCGCCGTAAGCTGCTGTTTACGGTCATGATCCTTGTTCTGTTCAGACTCGGATGCGTGATCCAGGTTCCGTTTATCGACACAGCAGCCCTGCAAGAGACCTTCGGTCAGTCCGGCACCTTGTTTGATTATTTCAACATTCTGTCCGGTCAGGCATTCTCTCAGGGTACGCTCTTTGCTCTGTCTGTCTCTCCGTACATCACTGCGTCCATCGTGATGCAGCTTCTCGGAATCGCCATTCCTGCTCTCGAAAGACTGCAGAAGAGTGGGGAAGAGGGACAGAAGAAGATCAACATGATCACCCGCTACGTCACCGTGGCACTCGCACTCGTCACCAGCTATGGTTACTACCTCACGCTGAAGAACAGTGCAGACGCCATCACCGACGATGGTTTCTTCCCGATGCTTGTCATCCTCTCCTGCCACTGCGCAGGCGCGGCAATCATCATGTGGATGGGTGAAAAGATTACCGAGCACGGCATTGGCAACGGCATCTCCATGATCCTGTTTGTCAACATCGTCTCCTCGCTGCCTACGATGGCGTCCTCCTTCGTGAGCTACGTCAGCACCTATGCGCAGCTTGGCATGAGTGAAAACCTCGGTTACGTCATCGCGATCTATGCAGCAATGCTCGTCGTCGCTGTCGGCATCGTCGCGTTTGTCGTTTTCTTCACGGAAAGCGAACGCCGCCTGCCGGTTCAGTACGCCAAGCGCGTGGTTGGCCGCAAAATGTACGGCGGTCAGAGCACTCACCTGCCTCTCAAGATGAATATGACCGGTGTTATGCCGATCATCTTCGCTTCCACGATCGTGTCCCTGCCTTCTACCATCGCGATGTTCTTCCCGAACCTCGAGAAAGGTAGCTTCTGGAAGGGCTTCTTCAACTTCTTCAGCACCAGCAGCTGGTTCTACCCGGTTCTGATGTGCGTTCTGATCGTGGCGTTTGCCTACTTCTACCAGTCGATTTCCTTTAATCCTCTGGAAGTTGCAAACAACCTGAAGAAGAATGGCGGTTTCATCCCCGGCATCCGCCCGGGCAAACCGACCAGCGACTTTATTAAAAAGAGTTTGAACAAGATCACCTTGATCGGTGCCTTCTTCCTTGGCGTGGTCGCCCTGATTCCGATGCTCGTCGGTCTCACCGGCCTCAGCTTCGGCACCGTGACCTTCGGCGGCACCTCGCTGCTGATTTTGGTCGGTGTTATCGTCGAGGTCAGAACTCAACTTGAGTCTCAGATCACGATGCGTCACTTCAAGGGCTTTTTGGAGTAAGAATGAACATGATCTTTTTGGGCGCGCCGGGTGCCGGTAAAGGCACCCACGCGGCCCGGGTCGCAGAGCGACTCTCCATTCCCACAATTTCCACGGGTGCGCTGCTTCGCGCAGCCATCGCTGAGGGATCGGAACTCGGCAAAGAGGCAGAACGCCATATGCAAGGCGGCAACTTTGCTCCCGATGAACTCGTGTTGGGGATCGTGAAGGAGAGGATCGCCAAAGAGGATTGCAAGAACGGATTTATTCTGGACGGCTTTCCTCGTTCGGTCAAACAAGCTGAAGCGCTGGATGCGCTCGGTGTTAAGATCGACTGCGTTTTGAACCTGCACGTGGAAGATGAGGCGATCATCGACCGTATGAGCGGTCGTCGCATCTGTACCAAATGCGGTGCAACCTATCATGTGGAATTCAACCCCACGAAGGACGGCCTTCATTGCGACGAGTGCCCCGGCATCCTTGCCATGCGCGAGGATGACAAGCCGGAGATCGTCAAGGCACGCCTTGTCATCTACCATGAGAAGACCGCACCTCTGATCGAGTATTATCAGAAGCGCGGCATCCTTAAAACGGTAGAGGGAAGGAAAAACCTGGAAAAGACGGCAGCCGCCGTTTTTGAGGCACTTGGCATATGATCACCGTCAAGAGTCAAGCTCAGATCGAAGCCATGCGTGAGAGTGGCCGGATTGCCGGCGGAGCTCTTCTCGCGGCTAAGGCAGCCCTGAAGGCGGGCATGACGACCGCCGAACTCGATAAGGTCGTTTACGACTATATCGTAAGTCAAGGGGCAACGCCTTCCTTTTTAGGATACAGCGGTTTTCCCGCAAGCGCATGTATCAGCGTGAATGACGAAGTGATCCACGGCATTCCCGACGATCGTGTGCTGAAAGAAGGGGACATCGTGAGTATTGATGTCGGCGCCTGTAAGGGCGGGTTCCATGGCGACTGCGCCGACACGTTCCCGGTAGGGAACATCTCCGACGAGGCACAACGCCTCATCACCGTCACACGCCGGAGCTTTTACGACGGCATCGCCGTTTACGAGCCCGGAAAAAGAGTCGGAGACATTTCTGCGGCTATCCAGGCTTCCATTGAGAAAGCGGGATATTCAGTTGTTCGCGAGTACGTCGGACACGGCATCGGCAGTCACCTGCACGAGGATCCGGACGTTCCGAATTACGGCAAGCCGGGGCGCGGCCCCAGACTGTATGCGAACATGACCATCGCCATCGAACCCATGGTATGCTTAAAAGCGCGCGACATCTACGTTGGGAAAAACAACTGGACCGTCAAAACGCGCGACGGCTCTCTCTCTGCACATTATGAAAATACTGTGCTCTTGACAGAGACCGGAGTGGAAATACTCACCCCCCATGATTGAGGAGAATATGGAACCAATTCATATAGGCTCAATTGTTTTAAGCCTCTGCGGCCGTGACAAAAACGGCGTTTTCGCAGTGGTCGGCACAGTGGAGTCGGCAGACGGCAAAACCCACCTGTTGGTGAGTGACGGCCGCCACCATCCTCTGGAACATCCAAAGAAGAAAAACCCCAATCATTTACAGACGATGTGTTCTGTACCGAGCGAAGTTCTTGCGGCATTGCAAGAGGGAACTCTTACAAACCGCGCGTTGAGCAAGGTACTCAGCGAAACACAGCACCAAGCCTGAAATCTGTCGGAAGACAGCATACCCTGCCGACAGGGTTCAATATGCCACTGAATTTTATATGAAAGAAGGGATTACACTGGCACCAAAAGCGGATGTCATGGAGTTCGAAGGTAAGATTTTAGAGACTCTTCCGAACGCCACATTCAGGGTAAAGTTACCCAATGACATGATTATCATCGCCCACGTTTCGGGCAAGATCCGACAAAGATACATTAAGATCATACCCGGCGACAGGGTACTTGTTGAAGTGTCCGTGTACGATCCGACCAAAGGCAGAATCACCTGGCGTCTGTAAACGCCGACGAAAAATGGAGGTAGTAACATGAAGGTAAGACCTTCCGTCAAGAAAATGTGCGAAAAGTGCAAGATCATCAAGAGAAAGGGCGTTGTCATGGTCATCTGTGAGAACCCCAAGCATAAACAAAAACAGGGCTAAGAAGGAGAATAAGATATGGCTCGTATCGCAGGTGTAGACATCCCCAATGAAAAGCGCGTCGAAATCGGCCTGACCTATATTTTCGGCATCGGCCGTACCTCGGCCAACAAGATCCTCGCCGCCACCGGTATCAATCCGGACACCCGTTGCAAGGACCTGACCGACGACGATCTTTCCAAGCTTCGTGAGATCATCGAAAACGAATACATGGTCGAAGGCGACCTTCGCCGCAACATCGCGTATGACATCAAGCGTATGACTGACATCGGCTGCTATCGCGGCCTGCGTCATCGCAAGGGCCTTCCGGTCCGCGGTCAGCGCACCAAGACCAACGCACGTACTCGCAAGGGTCCGAAGAAGACCATTGCTAACAAGAAGAAGTAAAGGAGAAACAGAATGGCTGCAGCAGGAAAAAAGGTTGTGAAACGCCGTCGCGAGAAAAAGAATATTGAGCGCGGTGCAGCACACATCCGTTCCACTTATAACAACACGATCGTCACGATCACCGATGTGATGGGCAATGCGCTGTCCTGGGCCTCCGCCGGCGAACTCGGTTTCAAGGGCTCCAAGAAGTCCACTCCGTTCGCGGCACAGACCGCAGCGGAAACCGCCGCCAAACTCGCCATGGAACACGGTCTCAAGACTGTCGAAGTGTTCGTCAAAGGCCCCGGCCAAGGCCGTGAGAGCGCCATCCGCGCCCTCCAGACCGCCGGTCTCGAAATCACCCTCATCAAGGACGTTACCCCGATTCCGCACAACGGATGCCGTCCTCCGAAGAGAAGACGCGTTTAAGGGGAGGAGAAAGAATTATGGCAAGATATACCGGACCCGTTTGCAGACAGTGCCGCCGCGAGGGCGTCAAGCTCTTTCTGAAGGGCGACCGCTGCTTCACCGACAAGTGCGCGATCCAGCGCCGCAACACCATCCCCGGCCAGCATGGCATGGGCCGCAAGATGGCAAAAGAATATGGCTTCCAGCTTCGTGAGAAGCAGAAGGCAAAGCGTTACTACGGCATTCTGGAGAACCAGTTCCGTATGTACTTCGAACAGGCTGACAAAAAAGAAGGTATCACCGGTGAAAACCTGCTGACCACCATCGAACGTCGTCTGGACAACGTGGTTTACCGCGCAGGCTTCGGTGCTTCCCGTCGTGAAGCCCGCCAGCTCGTTCGCCACGGTCATTTCGCTCTCAACGGCAAGAAGGCCAACATTCCTTCCATCATTCTGAAGGTTGGCGATGTTGTGACCCTGCGTGCCCGCAGCAAGGATCTCGCTCGCTTCAACGAAGTGGCAGCGGAACTTGAGGGTGCATCCGCAACTCTGCCGAAGTGGCTGACCATCAACGTCAATGACCTCAGCGTCACCGTGAATGCTCTGCCGCAGAGAGACGACATCGACTTTGAAATCGAGGAGCAACTCATCGTCGAATTGTACTCCAAATAACGCATACCCATTTCACGAAATCCAACTGTTACGAAAGGGGTTATACGCATGATTGAAATTGAAAGACCGAATATCACGATCGTGGAACAGAGCGAAGACGAGTCTTACGGCAAGTTTGAGATCGAGCCGCTGGAACGCGGCTTCGGTATCACTCTTGGTAATGCTCTGCGCCGCATCCTGATGAGTTCTCTGCCCGGCGTCGCCGTGACCAACGTGAAGATCGACGGAGTTCTCCATGAGATTTCCACCATTCCCGGTGTGAAAGAGGATGTCACTGAGATCATCCTTAACATCAAGGGTATCACCGCCAAACTCTTCTCCGGTCAACCGAAGACCGTCGTGCTTGAAGCACACGGTGAGTGCGAAGTCACCGCAGGGGACATCCATACGGATTCCGACATCGAAATTCTGAATCCGAATCACCATATCGCAACCGTGTCTGCGGGAGCGAAGTTGTACATGGAGCTCACTTTTGATACCGGCCGCGGTTACGTCTCTTCCGAGCGCAACAAGCAGAACGGTACTCCTGCCATCGGCACCATCTATACCGACTCGATCTTCACTCCGGTCTACAAGACTAACTACACCGTGGAGAATACCCGCGTCGGCGATAAGATGGAGTACGACAAGCTCACGCTTGAAGTCCTGACGGACGGCACCATCACGGCGAAAGAGTCCATCTCCCTCGCCGCCAAGATCTTCACCGAGCACCTGAATCTTTTCGTGGACCTCTCCGACGAGGCGAGAAACACGGACATCATGGTTGAGCGTGAAGAGTCCACCAAGGAAAAGGCACTGGAAATGACCATCGAAGAGCTCGATGTTTCCGTCCGCAGCTTCAACTGCTTGAAGCGCGCCGGCATCGATACCATCGAGGATCTCATCAGCCACAGCGAAGCGGATATGATCAAAGTCCGCAACCTCGGCAAGAAGAGCCTTGAGGAAGTCATTCAGAAGCTCGCATCCCTTGGCCTCACACTTCGTCAGGATGACGAATAAGACAGCAGATTATTAGGAGGATAGAACAATGCCCGGAACTCGTAAACTTGGCAGACCGACCGCTCACAGACGGTCCATGCTGCGCGGGCAGGTGACGTACCTCTTGGAAAACGGTTCTCTGCAGACCACTGTGACCCGTGCCAAGGAACTGCGCTGCCTCGCCGATAAAATGATCACCCTCGGCAAGAAGAACACTCTTGCCTCTCGCCGTCAGGCGCTCGCCTTCATCACCAAGGAAGATGTTGTGAAGAAGCTGTTTGACGTCATCGCTCCCTCTTACGAAGGCCGTAACGGCGGTTACACCCGCGTTCTCAAGCTCGGCCCCCGTCGTGGCGACGGTGCCGAAATGGCCCTCATCGAACTCGTGAAGAACGAGGAGAAGGAAGAGAAGAAGGCTCCCGCAAAGAAAGCGGCTGCCAAGAAGCCCGCTGCAAAGAAGGCTGCTCCCAAGAAGGAAGAAGCCAAAGCAGAAGAGCCCAAGGCCGAGGAAGCCGCTGTTGAAGCTGCTCCCGCCACCGAGGAAGCTGCGGCTGAATAATGAAGTTGTGCGGACGGGAGTTTTCCCGTCCGCATTCTTTATGGAGTAATTATGAATCAAATTCAAGAACAAGTCAAAACCGCTTTTTCCGAACTTTTGGCCGTCGCCAAGCCGCAAAGAGGGGATTTAGTCGTCGTCGGTTGCTCTTCCAGCGAGGTAGCGGGCGGCATCATCGGCAAGAATAGTTCCGCAGACGCCGCTAAGGCCGTTTATGAAGCGTTACAGCCGCTTTTGGATGAGGCGGGTCTTTTCCTTGCCGTACAGTGCTGCGAGCATTTAAACCGCGCTCTGATCGTTGAGCGTGAGTATGCGCTCTCGCATGGACTTGAGCTCGTCAACGTCGTGCCCCACGCACACGCGGGCGGCGCCTTTGCCACATATGCGTATCACGCCATGAAGGCTCCCTGTGCCGTTATGAGCGTGAAGGCGCAACTCGGACTTGACGTTGGACAAACGCTCATCGGCATGCACCTTGCACGCGTTGCGGTGCCCGTTCGTACGAGCGTCAAGCAGATCGGCGGTGCTCTTCTCACCTGTGCAAGGACCAGACTGCCGTTCGTCGGCGGCGAGCGCGCCCGGTACGACTCGGATTTGATGTAAAAAATACCCGCACGGTGTCGTGCGGGTATTTTTCTGTTTGCAAATTACAAAAAGTGTGATATAATATTGGCAGAAAACAGCCCTTTTGTGAAAGGATTTTTTTATGAAACGTATTATCTGTCTTTTGCTTCTTTGCGTCGTGCTTCTTACCGGTTGCGCTTCTCGTCCGTTTTCGAGCGGGATTTCGCAGAACCTCACCGTCCCGCAGGCGACGGATACCGATCCGCTTTGCCTCACCGTGAGCTCTGCCGGCACGATCGCCAATTACTATTCTATTGGCACGAACTCTCTTGAGGTCAATACCATGGGCGCTTCTCGCCGCAGTGAGACCGCTTCGTTCGGCAAGACTTTTACGATCTTCGGCTCGTCCTATCCCACGTACTATTCCGTCACCACT
>JAFYLE010000143.1 GCA_017537265.1 Clostridia bacterium
CGGCCGTAAGAATCGCCTGCGAGCGTGCGGAAGATCTCCATGACCTGCTCCTGGTAAATGATGCATCCGTCCGTGGAGGAGAGGATGGGGATGAGTTTGTCGGTCAGGTAAGTGACCTTTTTCGGGTCGCGGCGGCACGCAAGATACCGCGGAATGGAATCCATCGGGCCCGGTCGGTACAGGGCGATGGAGGTGGCGATGTCCTCGATGCTCTGCGGCTTCATCTGCGCGATAAGGCGCGTCATGCCCGCGCTCTCCACCTGGAAGAGCCCCACGGTGTGCCCGCGAGAAAGCATATCAAAGGTCTCCCGATCGTCCTCGGGGATCCGCTCAAGGTCAAAGCTCGGGTCGCGCTGTTTTGCCATGTCTGCCGCGTCGCGCAGGATGGTGAGATACTTGAGCCCCAAAAAGTCCATTTTCAAAAGGCCGAGGGAGGCGATGGTATCCATGGGAAACTGCGTGACGACACTGCCTGCGTTGAGTGCGAGCGGCACGTAATCGCTGACGGGGCGATCGCAAATGACCACCGCGGCGGCGTGCACGCTCGGATGGCGCGGCATGCCCTCCACCGTGCGAGCGATGGAGATCAGGCGCGCGACCGTCGGGGTGGAGGCAATGAGTTCGGAAAGCTCCGGCGTGGAGGAGACGGCCTCCTCGATGGTGATATCGTAAGCGCGCGGAATGAGGTTCACCACGCGATCCACGTCTGCGTAAGGCATGCCGAGCACGCGTCCCACGTCGCGCAGGGCGGCGCGCGTCTTCATCAGCGAGAAGGTGACGATCTGAGCCACGTGATCCTCGCCGTATTTTTCCACGACGTAGCGAATGACCTCTTCACGGCGCTCGTCGCAAAAGTCAATATCAAAGTCGGGCATGGAGACGCGCTCCGGATTCAAGAAGCGCTCAAACAAGAGCCCGTAGCGCAAGGGATCCAGCCCCGTAATGCCGATGAGAAACGCCGTCAGACTGCCCGCGCCGCTGCCACGGCCCGGTCCGACGGGAATGTCGCGGCTCTTGGCAAAGCGCACAAAATCCGCCACGATGAGAAAATACGCGTCAAAGCCCATGGAATGGATGACGGAAAGTTCATAATCCAGGCGCTTTTGGTACTCCTCGCGCGCAAAAGCGGGGGCACCGCTCTTGAAAAACGCGTCCAGACCGCCCTCGGCAAGGTGGCGCAAATAACTCTCCTTGGTAAAGGGAGCGGGCACCTCGAATTCCGGCAAGATGAGCCCTTTTTCACAGAACTCTACGTTGCAACGCGCGGCAATCTTGACCGTGTTTTCCAACGCTTCGGGATTCTCGGGAAAACGCTCCAGCATCTCCTCGGCGTCTTTCAGGTAAAACTCGTCTTTTTCAAAACCGAGCGGACGCCCTTCGGAAAGCAGGGTGCCGAGTTGAATGCACATGAGCGTCGCTTGCGCGTCAGCGTCCTTTTTCTCAATATAATGCGCGTCGTTCGTACACACGAGCGGGACGGAAAGTTTTTCCGAAAGTGTGATGAGTCCGATGTTTGCCTCAATCTCACGCGGGTCGCGGTGATCCTGCATCTCCAAAAAGAAGTGATCCTTGCCGAAGATCTTCTGCATGCGCAGTACCTCCTCTTCCGCGGCGGCGTATTCACGCGCGAGAAGCAGGGATGGAATGCGCCCGTTGATGCAGGCGGACAGACAGATGAGGCCCTCGTGGTACTCTTCCAACAATTCGTAATCCACGCGGGGCTTGGCGTAGAAGCCCTCGGTATAAGCACGGCTGACGAGCTTGACAAGGTTCTGCCAGCCGACGTTGTTCTCACACAAGAGCACGAGGTGATTGGGGTTCTTGTCCGCGGCATAATCGCGATCGTGACGCGTGCGCGGCGCAAGGTACACTTCACAGCCGAGGATGGGTTTTACCCCCGCTTTTTTGGCCGCACGGTAAAACTCCATGGCGCCGTAAAGCACGCCGTGGTCCGTCATGGCGACCGCCGTCTGCCCAAGCTCTTTTACGCGCGCAAACAGACGGTCGATGCGACAGGCACCGTCCAGCAGACTGTATTCGGTATGAACGTGTAAGTGTACGAAGTCCATATCTGTTCCTCCAGGGTAAATTATATCATAATTTACGAAATCTATCAAGCGCGCTCTTGCAAAAGCGGTGCGGGTTTATTATAATAAAGTGAATCTTGAACAAAGGACGCTTTTATGGCAGATTTTCAACCGATCTTAGTCATTGAAAAAGTCGCAATGCTCTTTTTGGTGCTCATTTGCGGCTTCTACGCGATGCGCCGCGGGTTCCTCTTCGACAACACGCCGCGCGCCCTCTCGCTCTTCCTCGTCAACGTGACACAGCCCGCCTTGATCGTGGCAAGTTTCAACATGGAATACTCCGCCGAAAAGATCCAAACCGGCTTTTTGGTGTTGCTCTTCTCCGTAATCATCCACCTTTGCATCTGCGTCATCGCGCGGCTCGTGTTTTGGAAGGTGCGTGACCCCGATTCCTCGCACGTGTACCAGTGTTGCCTCATCTTCGGCAACTGCTCATTCCTTGGGTTTCCCGTGCTCAACGCCATCTTCGGCGAGGGTGTCGGCGTGTTCTACGGCACGTTCTACTGCATTATGTTCAACGTGCTCAACTTCACCTACGGCATCCACCTCCTGCGCCGCGGCCGCGGCGAAAAACCCAAGTGGTACCGTGCTATTTTGAACCCCGGCGTGCTCTCCACCATCGTGGGTCTTGCCATCTACCTGTTACAGATCCCCCTGCCGAGCGTGATCAACACCACGCTTTCGACCGTGGGTGATATGACCTTCCCCGTCTCCATGGTCATCGTGGGCGCCCTGCTGGCCAAGATGAAGCTGCCCGCCCTCTTCAAAAACGGCAAGCTTTACCTCTTCGTACTCATCAAGAGCATTCTGTGGCCCGCCCTGCTCATCGGGATATTCTACCTGCTCGGCCTGCGCGGGGAGATCGCCGTGCTCTGCGTGACCATGGCCGCCGTGCCGAGTGCCGCGTCCAACACCATCTTCGCCGAGACGTACGAATCCGACTCCGCGCTTGCCGCACAGAACGTGGGCATGACGACCCTCTTCTCCGTGCTGACCCTGCCCGCCATGGTTATTCTGGCGAGTCTGGTCCTCATTTAGACCCGTACATCGAAAAAGAGCCTTTCATGTGAAGGCTCTTTTTTTGTGTCCGTTTTTTGCCCCCTGCATACTCTGTAGCAAGGAACTGCAGGAGGTATGAAATGGATTTTGTACTCTACGGAACGGACGCAAGGCTGTCTTTTTTGGCGCGGCAACTCATTGCCGCCTCACACCGCGTATTATCGTGGAACTCGGTGGAAATGCCGCGCGTGCAAAAGATTGAGTCCCCCTTGGTGCTCTGTGACGCAGTCAGACTGATCTTGCCCTTTCGCGTAAGCGAAGACGTGGTAAAGACCGCCCTCGGCACCCTGCCGCTCGGCAGTCACGTCTACGGCGGCAAAGCACCGAAATCGGACGATCTGCAGGCGCTTCTTGCGCGCCGCGCGCTGACCTGGCACGACCTGACGGAGGACGACGACTACTGCCGCGAAAACGCCGTTCCCACGGCGGAGGGTGCGCTTGCCAAGCTCATTTCATCCACGCCGAAATGCCTCTCCTCCCTCTCGGTCTGCATCTTCGGTGCGGGACGCGTGGCGGAAGCACTCATTGACCTGCTTGCACGGTTGGGGTGCAGTATCACCGTCTGTGCACGACGCGAAAAGGTGCTTGCCGCCGTTCGTCGCGCGGGGCACGAGGCGCTTGCCCTGCCCCTTGACGAAAGCGCGCTTGAACGGCTGACCTCCATGGACGCGCTGATCAACACCGTGCCCGCAAAGGACGTCGTCTCCCGCACGGTGCTCAGCCGCCTGAAAAAAGACGCTCCCGTGCTGGAGCTTGCAAGCGGTGAGGAAAACTGCGACAAAGACGCCGCTGCAGAGTATGCACACCCGCTTTTCATCCTGCCTGCTCTTCCGGGAAAAGTAGCGCCGCACTGCGCTGCGCGCGCACTTTTCCACGCCATTACACAAAAAGGATGACCGACGTGAAACCCAAACTCGGACTTGCCCTGACGGGCAGTTTTTGTACCATTGGCGAAGTGCTCCTCCTTGCCGAACGCCTTCGCGAAAACTTTGAACTCTTCCCCATCGTATCCTTCAACGTCGCCTCTCTCGGCACACGCTTTTTTGAGCAGGGAGAGATCGTGCGACGGCTCTCCCTGATCACGGGGCGAGAAAGTATTTGCACCCTGCCCGATGCGGAGCCCATCGGCCCAAAGAAGCTTTTGGACGCGTTGCTCGTTGCCCCGTGTACGGGAAACACGCTGTCCAAGCTTGCTTGCGGCATCACGGATACGCCGGTGACGCTTGCCGCCAAAGCACACCTGCGAAACGGCAGACCGCTCATCCTCGCGCCCGCGACAAACGACGCGCTTGCCGCCTCGGCAAAGAACATCGGCCTCTTGCTCAACAGCAAGAACGTCTTCTTCGTACCCTTTGCGCAGGACGACGCACAGAAGAAACCCAAAAGCCTCGTCTCCGACTTTACCAAAACGGAGGACGCCGTCAACGCCGCTCTGGACGGACGGCAGCTCCAGCCGATTTTGGCATAAAAAAACAGCCGCATTTGCGGCTGTTTTTTACTGCTGTATTATTCGTTGGGATTGTCTTCCACTTGGTCCATATGGATCTCAGAAGCGACGAGATACGTGCCGTCTGCCTCTTGCTTGAGCTCCAGACCATAAAGACCCGCCTCGCGCAGAAGCTGTTCCTGTTGGTTCTTCGGATACTTGGACAGATCCACCTTGACCTTAAAGCCGGTCTCGTACGCGGTAGTCTCGTCAATTCCCCAAGAACGCAAAACGTCAGCCACTTCCTTATCGGTGAGGTCCGGAATGGGAACCACGGGGTTGGTGCCGTCGGTGTTCTTGTTATCCTCGGGCGTCATACCTTCCTCTTCCAGCTTGTCTTTGATCTGATCCTTCTGGGCGTCGTTGTAGTCGTCCAGATCGATCTTGCCGTTTTCCACGGCGTCACCGACGATGTTATCGAGATCCTCGTCGCTGATGGGGTCCTTGACGCTCAGGTTGCCGTCGTCGTCAACGACGTAGCCGCCCTTGTCCAACTCATCTTTGATCTGGTCCTTCTGGGCGTCGTCGTATTTGTCAAGATCGACCTTGTCGCCAAGGTTCATATCCCCGACGATCTTATCCAGTTCCTCCTCAGTCAAGGGCGCGCCGGACTGACACGCGGTAAAGCAAAGAAGAAGGGTGAATGCAAGTAAAATAATACCAAAACGTTTCATCTCTTTTTCCTCCTTTAGAAAAGGATACCCTCTCTGACAAAAACTATGTGCAAGAGAGGGATATTTCCTTATTATTCGGCCTTGTCGGTGTCTTCCTCGGACTTGTCGTCTTCGGACTTGTTGTCCTCAGTCTTTTCGTCTTCCTTGTTTTCCTCTTTCTTATCAGTGGTGGAAGTGGAAGTAGAGTTGGAAGAGTTGTTGGTGCTCGGGGTTGCGTTCTTCGCCTGGACGACGTAAACGGCAATCACGAGAATGGCGAAAATGACTGCGGCAATCGCCGTGAGCTTGGACAGGATAGCGTCTGCGGTACGACCCTTGGTCTTGCCGTAGAAAGAATCACTGCCGGAACCCGCGATCGTGCCGGAGAGCTTGTTGTTCTTACCGCTCTGAAGCAGAACGGCGACAACCAAGAACACCGCCAGAACGATGAGCGCGATGCACAAAATCAGTTCGAGTGTTTCCATGTTCTTCTCCTATCAGTCGGTGACGTACGGGAGCAGAGCGATCTGACGGGCACGCTTGATGGCGGTGGTCAGCTGACGCTGATGCTTCGCACAGGTGCCGGTGATGCGACGGGGCAGAATCTTGGCGCGTTCGCTGGTGTACTTGCGAAGGCGGATGCTGTCCTTGTAATCGATGTGTTCGATCTTTTCCGCGCAGAAAGAGCAAACTTTCTTTCTCTTGCCATGCGGCTTGTAAGGTTTCTTAACCTCTCTCTCGTTATCCATGAGATATTACCTCCTTTTTCAGAACGGCAAATCCTCGTCGGCGCTCATTTCGGCGAACTCGACTTCCTTGGGACTTGCACTGTAAGCGTTTGCGGCAGCGCCTGCGGGGCCTGCGGGGAAGTTGTCAGCGGTCTTCTTCTCGACGAAGCTGACTTCATCCGCAACGACCTCGGTCGCGTAGCGCTTGGTGCCGTTTTGGTCGGTCCAGGATCTGGACTGCAGGGAACCGCACACTAAGATGCTCTTCCCTTTGGAGAAATAACGGGTGACAAACTCCGCCGTCTGTCTCCAGCAGACGATGTCGATGAAATCTGCCTGCTGAGCATCGGTGGACTTGGCAAAACGACGCCCAACGGCAATGCGGAACGTAGTGACCGCGATCCCGCTCTGCGTTTGCTTGAGTTCGGGGTCTGCGACCAGGTTACCGATCAGAATGACTTTGTTGAACGATGCCATAGTTGCCTCCTAAAATTATTCCTCTTCCCGCACGGTCATAAAGCGCAGGATGTTTTCATCGATTTTGAACTTGCGCTCGAGTTCCGCGACAAAGTCGGCGGGAGCGGTATAGTTCACGAGGGTGTAGTAACCCTCCTCGAGATCGTTGATGGGATATGCAAGACGACGCTTGCCCCAATCGGTGACCTCGGCGATGGTGCCGCTTTCAGCGATCTGCTTCTGGAACTTTTCGGAAAGGGCCTTGGCAGCCTCTTCGTCAAGTTCAGGAGTGACGATGAACACGGTTTCATACTTGTTCTGAGCCATGATTTGCACCTCCTTTTGGTCATAAGGCCTTCCTGCCCCTTGCAGGAAAGCAAGAAAGTAACTCGCGACGTTTGCCGCGATACTCGGTTAGTATACTATAAGCCCCCGTGAAAGTCAAGACTTTTCTTTCGGGGGCTTATCTTACAAATATACGTACTTACTTCTTGAGATTCTTCTCGATTGCCTTCAAGGTCTCAAGGATCTCAACCTGCGTACGGTCGCGCTCTGCCACGACGGCGGCAGCGGCTTCTTCCGCTTCCTTCGCCTTAGCGGCGGCCTCTTCCGCGGCGGCGCGCTCGGCGGCGATGGACTTGCGACGCATGCCGTTGATGATGCGAACCATCACGAAGATGCAGAAAGCAATGATGAGGAAGTCCACGATCTGCTGGATGAAGTTGCCGTAAAGAAGGGCGCTCTCGGGCGTGACGACGGCACCGGACTCATCCAAAACGGCTTCCTCGAAAACGCACTTGAGTTCGGTGAAATTCACCTTGCCGAACAGAAGACCGACGGCGGGCATGATGATGTCGTTGACCAGGCTGGTAACGATCTTACCGAACGCACCGCCGATGATGACACCGACTGCCATATCCACGACGTTGCCGCGGGAAATGAATGCCTTGAAATCCTTGAAAAAGCCGGTAGATTTTTCTTTGAGTTTTGACATAACTGTGTTCTCCTTTTCTGCTTTACTTTAATTTGTCTTTTTTGATCGCCGCCCAGTAGGCGCGCGCGGCTTGCTCCGTCTTGTTCTCGCCCCAATTGTAATAGCGGGCGTCTTTTAAGTCGCTCGGCAGATACTGTTGATCGACCCAATGGTTTTCAAAGGCGTGGGGGTAACGGTACGTGCCTTTTTTCTCCCCTTCGCCGAAGGTGTGGTTCTCTCTTAAATACGAGGGCATCTCCCTGCCGCGGTTCTGTCTGACGTCCGAAAGTGCGGCGTCAACGGCGCTCTCCGCAGAGTTGGACTTCGGCGCAGTGGCAAGCAGGATCGCCGCCTCGGAAAGCGGAATGCGTCCTTCAGGCAGACCGAGTTCCCTTGCGCTATCCACGCAGGCCTTGACGATGGCAATCGCCTGCGGGAAGGCCAGTCCCACGTCCTCTGCGGCAATGACCTGCAATCTGCGGCAAGCGGAGATGAGGTCTCCCGATTCCAGAAGGCGCGCAAGGTAAAACACGGCGGCGTCCGGATCGCTTCCGCGGACGGACTTCTGCAAAGCGCTCATCAGCTCGTAGCGGTCGTCGCCCTCGCGGTCGAAAGCGAGGTAGTTCTTCGGACAGACGCGCTCTGCAAGTTTTTCTTCGATCGCGCCCTCGCCCGAGGCAAAATAGCAAAGCTCCAAAGCGCCGAGCGCGCTTCTCACGTCCCCGCCGGAGGAAGTGGCGATGACGCGGGCGGCATCGGGAGTCAGTTCCTTCTGCCTACCCTCCTCCTCGTTCAAAAAGCGCATGGCGCGCGCCAGCACGGGCAGCACGTCCTGCGTCGAGAGCGGTTTGAATTCAAAGACCGCCGAGCGGGAAATGAGTGCCTTGTATATATAAAAATACGGGTTTTCCGTCGTGGAGGCGATGAGGGTGACTCGACCGTCCTCGATGTACTCCAAAAGCGTCTGCTGCTGTTTGCGATTCAGATACTGGATCTCATCCAAATACAGAAGCACGCCGCCCTCGGACGCAAACGCGTCACTCTCCTGCAGGACCTCGCGAATGTCCGCGGAGCCTGCGGTGGTGGCGTTCAGGCGGAAAAACTTCATGCCGCTCATCTCGGCAAGAATGGTGGCGCAGGTCGTCTTCCCCGTGCCGGAGGGGCCGTAGAAGATGAGGTTGGTCATGCGTCCCGAATCGACGAACGCGCGAAGGGGTGCGCCCTCTGCCAACAGATGGCGCTGACCTGCGACGTCCTCCAGGGAGCGCGGACGCATGCGAACGGCAAGCGGTGCTTTCATACAGTCAATCCCAACAAGGTTTGTGCGTTTTTGTAAAAAATGTTTTCCTCGTCTTCTTCCCGCAACGACAGGCTCTTGATAAAGTCGCGCTCCTCCCTCGTGGAATGCCACGGGAAGTCACTGCCGAAGAGAATGCGGGAGGAGGTCTGTTTTTCAATGAGTCTTTTGGCCTGTTCGGGAGAAATGAGGCCGAGGGAAAACGCGGTGTCGAAGTACAGATTCTCAAACCGCCCTGCGAGCACTCGCTCCGCCTCGTCGTAGCGGTACATACCGCCGAAGTGGGCCAGTACGAGTTTTAAGCGCGGAAAGGTCTTTAAGACCGCCTCGCACATTTCGGGCGTGGCGTGCACGTGCTCGGGCGAGAGCGGATCCCAGCCCGCGTGGGTCCCCACGACGAGCCCGAGTTTCTCCGCCGCCTCGAAAATGGGAAAATACGCCTCATCCCAGATCTCGGTGTGTTGGTAATCGGGGTGGATCTTGATCCCCTTAAGGCCCAATGCGCGAATGCGATGCACCTCGTGAGAGGCGTGAGGGCTCTGCGGATGGACGCTGCCGAAATACACGGTGTTTCCCTCTGCGCCCGAAAGGCAGTCAAAGGTCTTTGCCGTATTGTTGACGGTGGTCTCCTGCCCCGGCTTGGTCACGACGTTCAAAACGACGGCCAGATCTGCCTCTGCCGCACGCAGTTCGCGAAGCACGCCTTCTCGCGTGCCGTCGCCGTGCGGGGTGATCTTACTGACCGCGGAGAGCGTCGCCAAGGTGCGACCCGCAATGGCGGGCGGAAACGCATGGGTGTGGAAATCGATCAGTTTCAAGTTATTTTACGCCTCGTTGTAAAGCGGATACTTTGCGCAAAGTGCGTCCACGCGGGCGCGCAGTGCCTCGACGTTGTCGGCAAAATTCTCTTCCGCCGCCGCAGAGATGAGGGCGGCAATCTCACGCATATCTTCCTTGACGAAGCCGCGGGAGGTGATGGCCGCAGTGCCGAGACGGATGCCGCTGGTCACGAACGGACCCTCGGGATCGGCGGGGATGGCGTTCTTGTTGGCGGTGATGTAGATGTCGTCCAAGCGATGCTCCAGCTCCTTGCCGGTGATCTTCTTGGAGCGCAGATCCAAAAGAATGAGGTGGTTATCGGTACCGCCGCTAACGAGGTCGAAGCCCTCTTCGATCAGGCCGTCGGCAAGCGCGGCGCAATTCTCCTTGACGCGCGCCTGATAAGCCTTGAACTCGGGCTTGAGCGCCTCGCCGAAGCAGACTGCCTTGGCGGCGATGATGTGCATGAGCGGGCCGCCCTGCATGCCGGGGAACACGGCCTTGTTGATCTTCTTGGCGATCTCTTCGTTGTTGGTCAGCACCATGCCGCCGCGCGGGCCGCGCAGAGTCTTATGCGTGGTGGTGGTAACGACGTCGGCGTAGGGCACGGGGCTCATGTGCAGTCCTGCGGCAACCAGACCCGCGATGTGTGCCATATCCACCCACAGATACGCACCGACGGAGTGGGCGATCTCTGCAAAGCGGGCAAAGTCGATCTCTCTGGGATAGGCGGAAGCGCCGGCGATGATCATCTTCGGACGGTGCTCTTCGGCGAGCTTCTGCACCAAATCATAGTCGATACGATGGGTGACGGGGTCCACGCCGTAGGAGACCATTTTATAATTCTTACCGGAGAAGTTGACGGGGCTGCCGTGCGTGAGGTGACCGCCCTCGGCAAGGGACATGCCGAGCACGGTGTCGCCGTTTTCCACGAGGGCAAAGTAAACTGCCATATTGGCCTGCGCGCCGGAGTGGGGCTGGACGTTGGCATATTTGGCACCGAAGAGCTCGCAAGCGCGGGAGATGGCGAGGTTTTCCGCAACATCGACCTTCTCGCATCCGCCGTAGTAACGGCGCGCGGGATACCCTTCCGCGTATTTGTTGGTCAGCACGCTGCCCGCGGCAGAAAGCACTGCCTCGCTGACGATGTTCTCGCTGGCGATGAGTTCAATGTTTCTCTTCTGGCGAGAAAGTTCGGCGTCGATCGCATCTGCCGCCTCGGGGTCTACTGCGCGGATGAGTTCAATGTTTTTGGAAATGAGCATGTTTCTTCTCCGTTCTTTGTTTCTAGGATAAAATTTGTCTTATTATACCGCCTGAGCGGGAAAATAGCAAGAAAAAGCTTAATCGAGTTTCTGCAAATACGCCGCCTTGAAGCGGGCAAATGCCGACGAAAAGTCGCTGAGCTTGTCCAGCAACTTACCAAAGAGCATGATGAGCGGTGCGTTGACAAGGGTGATGACGAGCGTGCCGAGGCCGACCATCGAAAAGTCGAAGCGCAAAAAGAGCACGAACATCAACACGATCGCAAGAGTGAGCATGCCGAGGTCAAAGCCCCACTTGACGCGGGAGAGCGGCAGAGAAAAGCGCTCGGACACCTCCTGCACGAAAAGCTCGTAGGCCTGCTGCGGCAAATAGGTGCGAAGCAGCATGGCAATGGCAAGGGAGACGACCAGTTCCCCGCTCACGGCGCTGAAGATGCGCATGGCAAGCGTGTCCCACACGTCCGTGCCGAGAATGCCTCTCCACAGATCCACGAGCGCGCCGTAAAACAGCACGCCGAAAAGGCTGAAGAGGTACTTCCACTTGAACTTGCGGCACACGAGCGCGGTGACGAGAATGAGCGCGCCTTGCAAAAAATACTCCGCGACGCCGAAGGAAAACCACGGCAAGGCGTCCTTCAAAAAGCAATGCACCACGTAAGCCGGCGCGACGACCATGGATACACCAAAGCCGCTTTTGGCGGCAAGCGACACGCCGAGAGCACAGAGCACCATGCCGAGTACGTAAAAGAATTCGTTTGTCTTTTTAACCACAGTTTTCACAAAACGGTGCAAAGGGAAAACTTCCCTTTGCACCGATTCCTTTTTTGAAAAAAATTATCGTTCTTCGCGGAAGTAGGGCAAGCCGAGCGCTTCCGGAGGCTGGTGCTCACGCTTTTTGCGCATGGAGGTGATGATGAGCACGACGATGGTGACAAGGTACGGAAGGATCTTGAAGAGTTCCTGCGTCTCGGTGCCGAGACCCTGAATGTAGTTGTTGGCGTTGCAAAGTGCGCCGAAAAGAAGCGAGCCGACGATGGCCATATTGGGCTTCCACAGAGCAAAAATGACGAGCGCGATGGCCATCCAGCCGCGGTCACCGAAGGCGTTGTTGGACCAGACGCCGTCCGCGTACACCATGACGTACTGCAGACCGCCGAAACCCGCAACGGCGCTGCCGATCATAGTGGCGACGTACTTATAGCGAGTGACGTTGATGCCCGCGGCATCTGCGGTGGCGGGGTTTTCACCCACGGCACGCAGGTTCAGACCCACGCGCGTGCGGTTGAGCACGGCGGAAGCGATGATGGCGATGATGATCGCGGTGTAAGTCAAAAAGTCGTGCGAGAAGAACAGTTGACCCAAGAAGCCCCAATTCTCCACGCCGGGAATGCTGACGCTGAAGGCGTTGCTGGTGTTGCGCAGGACGATGTTGGGCATTTCGCTGTCCACGAGCTTGATCAGCGAGGCTCCGAAGAAGTTGCCGAGGCCGATGCCGAAGGTCGTCAAGGCAAGACCGGTCACGTTCTGATTGGCACGCAGGGTGACGGTGAGGAAGCTGTAAATGAGACCCATCACCACAGAGCAGACGAGACTGCAGAGAAGCGGAATGAGAACGAGGAGCAGGGGGTTCATCAGCTCCGCGTTATTGCCGCAGGCGGTCTCGTACAAAAAGCCGCCGATGACGCCGCCGATGCCGCCCGCATACATGATACCGGGGATAACGAGGTTTAAATGCCCGCTCTTTTCCGTGATGATCTCACCGACCGAGCCGAAGAGCAACGGAATGGCAAGCGGAATGGAGCGCAGAATGAAGTTGAAAAACGTGCTCATGCTTTTTCCTCCTTCTTCGTGCGGCGCACGCGGATGCTGTAACGGATGAAGAACTCACAGCCGACGAGCATCAGAATGATGATACCGGAGATGATGCTGCCCCAGGAGCCGTCCAAAAAGGCACTGTCAGCGACCTTACCCATGCCGAGCTCCAGGAAAACGACCAGGGCGCTCATACCGGCGATGGCGTAGGGGCTGAGCTGACCGAGCCAGCAAACCATGATGGCGGTAAAGCCCTCACCGCCGACGGTGTTGGTGTCGATGGACTGGGAGATACCGGCGACCAGAAGCACGCCGGCAAGACCGCAGATGGCACCGGAGATGGCCATGGTGCGCAAAATGACCTTTTTCACGTTGATGCCGATGTAGCGCGCGGTATTCTGACTCTCACCGACGACGCTGACCTCGTAGCCCTGCTTGCTCTTCTTCAGATAGATCGAAACGACGAACATCAGCGCAAAGACAACGAGAATGGGAAGGAAGTACTTGGAACCGCCGAGTCTCGGCAGAGCACCCGTCTGTACGGGGTGGATAACGTTGCTTCCGCCGCCGACAAGGTACACGTAGTACGCCACGATCTGCGTGGCGATGTAGTTCATCATGAGGGTAAACAGCGTTTCGTTGGTGTTCCACTTCGCCTTGAAGAAGGCGGGAATGATGCCCCACAGCGCACCCGCAAGAAGACCTGCGAGCACGACCAAAATGATGAGGAACCACTCGGCAACCTTGCCGCCCAGATTGATCATCAAAAACAGAGAGGCGAGACCGCCGATGAGTGCCTGACCCTCGGCGCCGCAGTTCCAAAACTTCATTTTGAACGCGGGAGAGAGTGCGAGCGACAGACAGAGCAGAATGGCAACGTCGCGCAGATACGAGAAGAACTGGTCAAACTTGCCGTTGAGAATACGGCCGAAGGCACCGAGGAACATGTCCTCGTACACCTTCGCAAAGGAACGGCCCGTCAACAGGACGGAAAGCACACCGGCAAGCAGAATGCCGATGAGAATGGTGATGCCGCGCACCATCCACGCCTTGCCCGCGGAAAGCTCCGTGCGCTTGACAACGTGGAGCATGGGCTCGC
>JAFYLE010000144.1 GCA_017537265.1 Clostridia bacterium
CGTCACGTCCACACCCTGCTCTTTAAGCATGGCAATGCATTTGTCGTAGCCGTCAATGATGCGTGCGATCACCTCACCGGGGATGTTTTTTGCACTTCTGCCGATCGTGTTGGAGAGCAGGAACGTGTCGGTCGCGCCAATGCAGGCGAGATCGTCGATGTTCATCATCAGGGCGTCTTGCGCCAGATCTTCAAATACGCTGATGTCACCCGTTTCCTTCCAATAGAGGTAGGCAAGCGCGCTTTTTGTGCCCGCTCCGTCCGCGTGCAGGGCAGAGCAGTGATCGTCGCTTCCGGCAGGGTCGGCAATGACCTTGCAGAAAGCGCCGGGGAACAGACCGGCA
Source organism: Clostridia bacterium (assembly GCA_017537265.1). Taxonomy (GTDB): domain Bacteria; phylum Bacillota; class Clostridia; order Oscillospirales; family SIG627; genus RUG14179. The sequence continues at coordinate 344 of JAFYLE010000144.1, forward strand.
TCCTGATTTTTGATGGCGGCATGCACCTCGCCTTTTTCGGCGCTCACACCGAGGGAAGAGTAGAAATCAGCCATATTTATGTACTCCTTGAATGGTTTTGATTGCGGAATTTCAGAAACAAATCTTGAAGATAACGCTTTTCGTTTCGCCGCCTTGCGTGTAGTTTGCAAGCACGATGTTGTCTGCGAGGAAATATACCCGTTCAGGCTCAAGAACGGCACCCTCGCCCAACAGTTCGTCTTCCAATGCCTTGCAACCGAACTGTCTTGATCCCGCTTTGGAAAAAAAGAGATCTGGCACGGCCTTCGGAGCGTTGATCAGCGCATATTGACCGCTTGGAGAAGTGGCAATGGGGGCGGCCCAAGTCACGGCGGGGGATAACTTGTGCTCAGTGACGGCCGCGGTAAACACGTTGACGTATCGGCACAGGTAGGTGTCGGAGGGCATGTCCTCTTTTTTTGTGTCGAGCGGGCAGTAGATCTGTCCGTACGGAGAAGAGGAGAGGGCCTCCGGCTTGCAGTTGAGCGCATCGTTATACTCAACTTTAGCGAGCTCGGCCGTCTGTGCGTTGCAAATGTAGGTGGTAAACTCGTCCCCGCCTTCGTAGGCAAAAATGCCGATGTAATTTTCGGAGACGAAAAACAGGTCGAAACTTTTGCCGTATTCGGAGAGGTCGATCTTGTGTACGGTGCCGATGGTGTGGTCCGTCACGTTCGCACGGATGTAAACGGTCAGGGTGTTTTTGTCCATGCCGATCGCGCACAGACCGTTTCTGGAAAACTGCGTGATGCACTTTCCGTACGGGTCAACGCCTTCCGCCGTGCTGTTTGCAAAGAGCGGAGCAGACGTACCTCGCGCTGTGTCCACGAGGAACTTTTGTCCCTCTTCGTTTACGTAGACGAATTTCGTGTCGGTGTTCGCGTAGCAGAGGGGAAGCAGGGTTTGATCCGCGGCGTAGATCGGGCCCTTCGGCGCCGTTTCAGAGGTGTCCGGCTGGTAACGGAAGTAGGAAAATTCGCCGTCCAGTCCGACGCTTGACAGGTCGAAGCTTTCAAGGGCGTATTTGTGCAGTTTTCCCGTGTTCAAGTTGTAGGAGGCGACGTAGTCGTTTTTCGGCATAAAGCCCTCGTCGCGCGGGTAGAGGAAGCCGCCTGTCACGTAGAACGCGTCTTCTTCCAAGCGGATCAAGGAGAAGTCTGTTGCGTTGTAGGTACAGGAGACGTAGAGGAATACGGAGCCCAAGATCGCAACGACCAAAATGAGCGATACCAAAAGGATGACGAGTTTTTTTCTCGCCTTTTTGGTGTGATCCTCATAGGTCATCGATTCAAGATCCATGCTTACTTATCCTCGTTTTCGATTTTGGTGTTTCGACCGAAGTCGGCGCGCAAGTCTTCGTTTCCGCGTACGATGCCGTCCTCGCTCTGTGCCTTGCCGGACCAGATGATCTTGCGCGGGCATTTTTCTTCGCACAGGCCGCAACCGGTGCATTTTTCGTAATCGATCTTGGCCACGGAGTCGACCACGGTGATCGCGCCGACGGGGCAGTTCTTTTCGCAGATCTTACAGCCGATGCACCCGACGTCGCAGTAGTTGCGCACCAAGGCGCCACGATCGAGGCAGCGGCAGCCGACCCAGTGACGGGCGTCAAAGGGGATCAGGTCAATGATGTGCTTCGGACAGGCCTTTACGCAGGCGCCGCAGCCGCGGCAGGAGTTGTAGTCAATGGCGGCAACGCCGTTGACGATGTGAATGGCGTTGAATTTGCAGGCGGCAGCGCAGGTGCCGAGTCCCACGCAACCGTAGGGACACTCGCGTGCACCGCCGGAGAGACGCGTGGCGGAAATACAGTCGGGCGCGCCGTCGTATTCGTATTTCTTGCGGGCAAGGTCGCTCGTTCCGCTGCACATGACTTGGGCGCGCATGCGAACGCTCTTTTTGGCTTCCAGCCCCATTACTTCGGCAATGGCGGCGTGCGCGGCGTCGTCGGCGACCGTGCAGGCGTTGATGTCAGCCTTTCCTTCGGCGATCGCCGCGGCGCAGGCATCACAGGAAGAAAAACCGCAACCTGCGCAGTTGGCACCGGGCAAGTTCGCGCGGACGGCTTCCACCTTTTCGTCAGTCTTCACGTAGAAGACTTTGGAGAAGAAGGCCAGCGCAATGCCGAAGAGGCCGCCGAAGAGGGCAAACCAAAGAACGGAGGAAAGAATGATTTCCATAGGAACTCCTTCGTGTTAAATCAAAGTTGAATACCGGAGAATCCGGAGAACGCCATGGCGCAAAGTCCGGCGGAGATCAGCGCGAGAGGCATACCCTCAAAGGCGCGCGGCGGATGGGCAAAGACGAGTCTTTCGCGCACGCCGGCAAAGATGAGCAGCGCCACCAAAAAACCGATGGAAGAGGCAAAACCGAAGAAGGTCGCCTCCAGCACGCTCGTGTAACTTTCAACCGCCAGAAGGGCGGCACCGAGCACGGCGCAGTTGGTGGTGATGAGGGGGAGGTAAATGCCGAGTGCGTGGTACAGCACGGGGATGTAGCGCTTAAAGAACATCTCCAGAAGTTGCACCAGCACCGCAATGACGAGGATGAAAGCGATGGTCTGCAGAAATTCCAGACCGTAGGGCTTGAGAATAAGGTCGTTGATCTCAAAGGTCAGGAAGTTGGAGACGGTGATGACGAAGGTGACGGCAAGACCCATGCCGAAGGCGGTCGCGGGCTGCTTGGAGACGCCGAGGAAGGGGCATACGCCCAAAAAGCGGGAAAAGATGAAGTTTTCCACGACGATGGCGGAAAACGCGATCAGAAGCAGATTGACAAGATCCATGGTTTTCCTCCTTTAGTGTTTGACTTTCGGTGCTTTTCGTGCTTTGAGCTTGAGGATAACGGTGCGCATGAGTGCCGTCATAAGACCAAGGGCAATGAAGGCGCCTGCGGGCGTCTGGAAGAATGCGACGGCGGGAACGTTCTCGGGCAGAATGCGGATGCCGTAGATGGAACCGTTGCCGAGAATTTCGCGCAGAGCGGAGATAAGAACGAGCGCCAGCGTGTAACCGAGTCCCATGAACAGGCCGTCAAAGAGGGAATCAAGCACGCCGTTTTGGGAAGCAAAGGCCTCTGCGCGAGCGAGGATGATGCAGTTGACGACGATCAGTGGGATGAAGAGGCCGAGAGATTCGGACAGGGCAGGGATGTAGGCTTTCAAAAGCAGGTCAACCACCGTTACGAAGGTGGAGATGACCACGATGAAGGCCGCGATGCGGGCTTCATTCGGAATGAATTTGCGGAGTAGGGAGATGAAGACGTTGGAGCAGACGAGGATGAGGGTCATCGCAAGCCCCATGCCGATCCCGTTGGAAAGGCTCGTGGTGACGGCAAGCGTAGAGCAAATGCCCAGAAGCTGAATGAAGACGGGGTTGTTGTCCAAAAGTCCGTCACGGCACAGCGTGGAGATCTTGTGTTTCATAGCGGGCCTCCCTTCAGGCACCCAGCGCCTTGAGGCACTCGGTGGCGAGGTTGACGCCGTTGAGCACCGCGCGCGAGCTCTTGGTTGCGCCGGAAATGGCGTCAATGTCAGTCTTGAGGGCGAGTTTGTCGCTCTTCCCGACGTATTGCGCAAGGTAATTGCTTTCAGCGACCTTCGTGCCGAGACCTGCGGTTTCGGAGAGGGCAATGATCTCGATCTTGCGGATCGTGCCGTCGGCGTTAAAGCCGACGATCATATCAATGTCGTCGGAAAAGCCGGGGGAGAGCACGCGGATCGCGTAGCCGCGCAGGCTCGCGTCGGGATTTTTGGCGAGATAGACGGCCTCGGCCTTCTGTCCCTCGGGCACGGTGACGTCGCTTTCAAAGACGGCGTCGTCACCGTAGATGGAGATCAGCAATTTTTGTACCGTTGCCTTTTCGTTTTCCAGGATCGTGTCGCGAGTCAGAATGTAGGTTGTGCCGAGCAGTCCCGCGCAGATGGTGCAGATGAGGAAGAGGCAAAGGATGATCTTCACATACGGAATGTTCAGGGCGTTTTCCGTTTTGATGTCAGGCGCTTTGTTTCGCTTCATGCTTGCTTTCTCCTTTTCCGAAAGGTTTGGCCTTGGTGTAGCGATCCAGGTAATATACGAAGAGGTTCATGATCAAAATGGCAAAAGAAACACCTTCGGGGTATCCGCCGAAGAAGCGGATGAATACCGTCAAAGCGCCGATGCCCACACCGTAGATGATGCGGCCCGTGCCGGTTGTGGGACTCGTAACGTAATCGGTCGCCATAAAGACGGCACCGAGCACAAGACCGCCGGTCAAGAGTTCGGCAAGCATAAAGTCCACGGCTTCCGCGCCGCCTTGCGGGAAGAAGTAGCAGAGCACGGCAACGGTGAGAAGACAGGAGAGGGGGATGCGCAGGTCAATGACACGGCGTACCGCAAGGTACAGTCCGCCTGCCAGAAGCAGGAGCGCGCTGACTTCACCGAGGCAGCCGGAAAGGGAGCCGAAGAGCAGGTTCAATGTCGTTTCCGTGGGAAGCACACCGGCCTTCAGGGAGGAGAGGGGCGTTGCACTGGTCACCGCGTCTGCGGCAATCTCGCCGAGAACGGGGAGGTGACGGCCGACCGCAGTGTAGGTCGTCATTTCCGACGGGAAAGAGATGAACAGGAAGATGCGTGCGGCAAGCGCAGGGTTGACGATGTTCTTGCCCAGACCGCCGAAGA
>JAFYLE010000145.1 GCA_017537265.1 Clostridia bacterium
ACCTTGGCGCGCGGGGCGCTGATGAGGTTGAGGCGGTCAAGCATGCGCTTGGCGCGCAACTCCTGCACGGTGCCGATGGCGGTGTTGCAGAACACCACGCCCAAAAAGAGCAGGTTCTGCGCACCGCTTCCCGTGAAGATCAGACACGCGGCGAGGAAGAAAAACAGCAGGTTAAAGTAGGTAAAAACGTTGGAAAGAATGATCTGCAGAACCGTTTTTTCCTCGGACTTGACCTGCACGTTGGAGAGTCCCGCGGCTTTGCGCGCGAAAACCTCTTCGCTTGTCAGACCAAGCGAGACGTCGGGGCTTTTTCGCACGACTTCGGCGGGGGAGATGGCATCTTTGTTCATGGTGTCTGTCCTGAAAAAACGGGAAGTGATGTGGTTTCTGCGTCTATTATATCACGCGCGCGCGAAATTCACAAGAGGCAACCTTTATGCACGCGGTGCATGAATATACCGCTTTTTTGCACAAAGCGCTGCCGCAGAGCGGCTTTTGCGGGCGTTTTGACGGGGACGTCAAGGCGGCATCGGCAGCGCCTTTCGTGCGCGGCGGGTGGAAAAAAGGGCGTTTTTCGCCCCCCGTACGCGCGCAGGCGCGTGCGTGTTATACTGTGAATGCTACAAGATATTGTACAACGTGATTTTTGCTGATACTACACGTTGGTGATTTGTTGAAAAAGGGAGGCGACCATGATTCATGGGCGACACGGAGTGTCAGACACTCTTCGCCACGCAGGTGTGCGTGTGCGAGTTTTGTGTAAAATATGAATTGTACCGTGAAGACACTCGAGGCTTCGGCATCGGCGTCACTTGCGGGCGCGAGAGCGTACGCGTGGGAGCCATCACGGAGGAAGAAGCGCAAGCCGTCGGGCTTTTTCGACATCTTTCGCGTCACGGCGTGTTCCCCTGCCACCTTGTCGAAGTGTTGGAGGACCTGCTTTCGGACGGCGCATTTTCGGCAGAATAATTATCCCAAAATTGCCGTATTTATACAAAAAGGCTGCAAGCACCGCAGCCTTTTTTGTTTTGTAAATTACGGGTTGCAGCTGCCGCAGGGCGTGTAGCCGCGGCGGATCAGCTCCTCGCGCTCTCCCGTCTCTTCCTTGCGGTTTTCCTCGCTGATGGAGGTGGCGCCGGAGCAGGAGGGCAGGTGGAATTTCTTTGACGAGGTGTTGAGCACGTAAGAGCGCCGCTCGCCGTCGTCGGAGGAGTCGGCACTCTCGTCCAAGCGGCTCTCGCCCGTGGCGTAGTCGATGACGATGCCGGGCTGCACGTTGTAGCAGAACACGGCAAAGTCCACGCCCTCTCCGTGATCCTCTACGGAATAGGCCTCGATCACGACGCCGCGCGCGACAAGCTCGTCGCCCTCAAAGATGGGAGTCACGCGGTAGAGCACGTGGTTGTCCGTCTCTTTTACGTAGTCGGCGACCATGTTCTCAAAGGGAAGCATGCCGTCCACGTTGAAGTAGCGCGTGCCGGTGATGAGGTTTTTTTCGTTGGCGTTTTCGCCCGTAAGCTGAAAGCCGATCAAGTGGCAACGGTTGTAGAGATACTTGCCGTCCACGACGTCGTATTTTGCCGTTTTCCAACCGGAGGGCTTGACCTGTCCGATGGAGCCGCGCTCCTCGGTGGGCATGAGGTCGCGTCCCACGCAGGCAAACGCCGTACCGCAACGGCCGAGCTTGTCGAGCGGGGCGTAGGTCTCAAACGAGTCGGTCGTAAGGAGTTCTTGGGAAAAGTTCGCCCCGTCGGAGAGCGTGACGTACGGACTTTTGTTGTAGGCGGGCAGGTCGGAGAGCGTCGCAAAGGAGGTCTGCGGCGCACTCGGCGTCGGCGCGGGGGTGTTCTCTTTGGGCGGGAACAGTTTGACAAAGAGCGAGGCGGCAAAGAGGACGAGTGTCAGCACGAGACCGATGACGGCGCGTTTTTTCATTTTACGTAGATGCTCCTTGTAATGTTGTCGTGGCTCGTTCCGGGAAAGTTTGTCTCTTCCGAAAGAGAAAAGCCGCTCTCCTCGGGAATCAGGTCCAGATGCGTGCTTGCGGGGTACGTGCGGTTCCAGCGGTAGAGCACGAGCGTGTCGATCTTGTCTTTGTGGAAAGAAAGCGCGTCAAACTCCGAGAAGCACGCGCCGCCACGGGGGCAGTTTGCAAGCGGCTCGGTGCTTTGCGCGCAGGGGACTGTCTCAAAGAGCGGCGCGCTCTTTTCGTGCAGGAACAGCACGCGCCCGCGGCACAGAGAGAGCACGTCCTCGCACAGCGCGCGGTCACGGCTCTGCCGTTTGCCGAGGAAGGTGCGCCCCAGGTTGTCATCTACGCAGACGAACACGGTCATAAAACAGTCTCGCTTTCACAAAAGTTTGGAAAAAAGAACCCCCGGGCAGAGGGTTCTTTCGTCGGTTAGGGGGTTCAGCCGCGGTCGGGCTCGAGGGGGACGAGGGTGGTGAGGCCGCTTTCGTAGTAGAAGAGGGTCACGCCGTCGGCGCCGCCGTCGTAGCAGGCGCGCACTTCCTCGGTGAGCTTGGCGCGGGTCTTATTGGTCTCGTTGAGGTCGGAGAGATAGGAGAGAATGGCGGGGCGGAAGTCGGTCGTCGGGTACTCTTGGCGCAAGAGGCGCATGCACTCCTTGACCCACGAGGTGTCCTCGTTGTAGTTGCCCGCGTAGAGCATGGGCACGAAGAAGTCCAGGTATTCGCCCAGCGCGTTCACGTCCTGACCGTAGCGGTCGATGAGGTCGGCGTTCTCCGCCATGATGGCGGCGGAGAGCACGAGGTTGGGATTGACGGCGTGTGCCGCCTCCTCCATTTGCCGCACGAATTCGGTGATGGCGGTCTCGCCGCCGCCGCCGGCCTTGGCGCGGTAGTCGTCGGCGCGCACCTCGTCGCCGTCGAAGTGAATGTAGTCAAAATGCATGCCGTAAAGACCCTTGAGGCTTGCGGCGTCGCGCACCTTGGCGGCCTCGGCGGTAAAATATTCCTGGTGGTACTGTTTTTCCGGCGTGATGGGCACGACGTAGTCGCCGTTGTCCCACAGACAGATGAGCCACAGATGCACGGCGATGTTTTTGGCATCCGCCGCGGCAATGAACTCTTCAATGCCTTCGCGGCTGATGCGTGTCAGCGCCTCTTGGTGGAGGTAAACGTTGCCCACTCCCGCGTTTTGCAGGGCGTCCAGATCGATGGAGGACAGGCTTCTTCCGCGCACGTACACGCCGCTGCGGTTGATGCGGGAGAGAAGCGTGAGTTTTACGGTGTTTTTGCAACTTGCGTAATATACGTTGCCCCCGTAGGAGAAGGTCGCCTCGTGCACGCCGGCGGGTGCGTCGAGCGTGAAACGGGCAAAGCCCTTGTCGTCGGTCGTGGCGGTGACGGTCTCAAAGCCTTCACCCGAGAGGGTGAGGGTCTCGCCCGCCATGGGCAGGTCGTAGCTGTCCTTGAGTTGCACCGTGAAGACGGCGTTCGGAAGTTCCGCCTCGTTTTTCGACAAGGTGATGACGGTTTTGCGCGCGAGGGTGGAGGGGTCGATGACGTCAACGTCCGGCCCGTGGTCTTTTGTGCACGACAAAAGGCCCGCGCACAAAAGTGCGAGGCAGAGAAAAAGGGCAGAAAGACGCAGGACGGATTTCATAAAGACCTCATTTATGGTATTTCATTTGGTGAATGATGGTGTAGGCGCGGTAGAGTTGCTCGGAAAAGACGAGCCTGCAGAGTTCGTGCGGCAGAGTCAGCCGCGAGAGGGAGAGGCGCACGTCGCACGCGGCCTTGGCGCGCTCGGCAATGCCGTGGGAGGAGCCGATGACGAACACGAATTCGCCCGTTTGTTGCATTTTGTCGCGGATAAGCTCTGCCAGACCTTCGCTGGTCACCTCCCGCCCTTCCACGGCCAAGGCGATCTTGCAGGCACGCGGCTTTGCGCAGAGAATGGCGAGCAGCTCGTCTGCCTCCTTGTCGAGGGCGGCGTTGATTTCTTTTTCGCTCGGGTCGTCGGGCAAGCGCACGGGCTTGAGCACGCGGTGACAGACGGTCCACTTGCCGGTCAGGCGGCGTTCAAAATCCTCGCAGAGGGCGAGCACGTTGCGGTCCTTGGTCTGTCCGAATTGGATCAGGGTGACGGTCATGCGCGCTTGACTTCCCGCAGAACGCCGTGCACGACGAAGCGGTAAGGTTCATTATTGGTGGTGTATAATCAGGAGGAGAGGGTGATGACCTTGTCCGAGGGGGACAGGGACACGTCGGAGTTCGGGAAGAAGGACTGCATTTTGGTCCAGTTCAAAAACTCCTGCCACTCGGCGTCGTTGAATTCGGTGTAGAAGAACTTGTCCATCTCGTGCGGGCGGTGCACGGAATAGACCTCGTAGATATAAATGCCGTCCTCGGTCATGAGGCGGATCTCGGCGGCGTCAAAGTAGGTCTGGTTGTTTAAGTTGTGCAGGGAGTGGAACATGGTTCCGTCCTTCATGTTGTGGCCGTAGATGACCACGTTGCGGCTCTCCGCCGGGGAGCCGCAGGCGGCATCGACGAAGATGGAGCCGCTGTTGAGGTAGCTCTTGTAAAAGCTGCGGCGCAGGTAGTAATCGTTGTCCTTGCCTTGCACGACGGGGTAGTCCACGTCCGTGCCGCTGACGCGCAGCCAGCCGTAGGTGTCGGAATTGAGACTCTTGAGCTTGGTCAGGCGGGCGAGAATGAGCTGAAAGTTGTCTTCGTCTCCCATGGCGCCGAGGGTGGCGTTCTGCTCTTTGTCGGCGGCGGAGGTCTGCATGGACGAGAGCAGGTCGGGCGTGGAGACGGCGGGCAGAGGCTCTGCGAGGTAGTCGCCGGAGGTCATTGCGGAGTAGAAGATCTCCTTGAGTTCGTCGTACTGTTTTTTCGCCTCGGCGTATTCAAAGAGGTTGCCTGCAAATTTGAAGCCGGAAAAGATGAATACCGCGGCGCACAGGCCGAGGATGACCCATTGGCCGACCGTAAACGAGCGGGAGGTCTTCTTGCGCTTGGACTTCTTGGAAAAATCCTTCTCGGTCAACGCGTCCAGCGAGGTGACCAGCGGTGTTTTTTCCACCGTTTTCTTTTTACGGGCAATACGACTCCCGTCGCTTGCGCGACGTTGGGCGATGGAGGCCTCGTCGATGGTGACGGGTGTTCTCTCCTCGGGGGTGTTCGGGGTGTTTTGCAGGTTTTCTTGCACGGTTTACTCCTTGTCAGGGGTCATGCGATGGGGTGGGAACAGTAGGCGCAGACGAGGTGCTCGTGGGCCGTGTCCGTGTCGGGGAAGAGCCCCGGTTCAAACGCGGTGACGCAGCGCGGGTTGGTACAGCGGCGCTTCTCGTGGGAGAAGGGCACGCGTTTTTCTACGTAGGGACGCTCCAGGAGGCGCAGAATGAGCGCCATGCGGACGGAGACGCCGCCCTTTGCCTGTGCGAAGTAGAGCGCGCGGGGATCGTCGTCCACCTCGGGGGCGATCTCGTCCACCTTCGGCAGGGGGTGCAGCACCAGCATCTCGCGGCGGGCGCGCGCCATTTTGTCTGCGGTGAGGCGAAGCGCGTCGGTTTGCTCCACGTCGCTGCCGCGCTCGCGTTGGGTGCGGGTCATGTAGAGCACGTCGAGTTTTTCAATGCAATCGTCAAGCGCCGTGCACTCGTACACCTTGGCGCCGGAGAGGACGAGTTCCTTCTTCAAGTGCTCGGGCAGTTTCAGCGCGGGGTCGGAAATGCAGTAGAAGGTGCAGCCGCGGCGCGCAAGGCTCTTGGAGAGGGAATGCACGGTGCGGCCGTTTTTCAGATCTCCGCAGAAGCCGACGACAAGCCCTGTCAGGGTGCCTGCGCGGTGGCGGATGCAGAACAGGTCGGTCAAGGTCTGCGTGGGGTGCAGGTGAGAACCGTCGCCCGCGTTGATGACGGGCACGGAGGAGAACAGGCTTGCCGCGTGCGGGCCGCCCTCCAGCGGGGTGCGCAGAGCCAGAACGTCGCAGTAGGAGGAGACGATCTTAATGGTGTCCTTGAGCGTCTCGCCCTTGACCACGGAGGACGAGGACGGGTCGGCAAAGCCGATGACCTCGCCGCCGAGGCGCAACATCGCCGTCTCAAACGAGAGGCGCGTGCGGGTAGACGGCTCGTAGAACAGGGTGCCGAGGATCTTGCCCTTCGCGGCGTCGGAAAACGCGGCGGGGTCGCGGTGGATCTGGCGTGCGAGGCCGTAGAGGTCCTCCCAGTCCGCTTCGTTCAGGTGAGATTCATCCAAAAAGTCGGTGGGCAGCATCGTGTTCTCCTTCAACGGTGTCTTGCGACGGCAAAGCGCAAACTTCGCCTTTTAATCTACTGTATATTATACCATATAATTTACAAAAGAAAAGTGTTTGCTTGAAAAAAAGATGACCCTGTGGTAAAATATTTGCAAACAAAATTTGCGGGAATTGTAACGTTATGGAATTTTTGTCGCGCGCCCTGCCGCTTCTCGGCGAAGAAGGGCTTGTCACGTTGAAGAATGCCACCGTCTGCGTCTTCGGACTCGGCGGTGTGGGTGCCGCGTGCGCGGAGGCGCTTTGCCGCGCGGGCGTGGGCAGTCTTGTGTTCGTGGACGGCGACGAATACGGTGTGACCAACAAGAATCGCCAACTCTTTGCCACGGACGAGACCCTCGGCAAGAATAAGGCCGAGGTTGCCGCCCTGCGGGCAAAAAGCATCTCTTCCGACGTGCGCGTGCGCGCCGTCGGCGACTTTTACCGCGCGGGCGAGGACTTTGACTTTGCAGGCGTGGACTTTATCTGCGACTGCATCGACGACGTGGAGGCAAAGCTGGACCTTGTCCTGCGCGCAAACGAAGCGAAGATCCCCATCATCTCCGCCTGCGGCGCGGGAGGGAAGCTTGACCCCACGCGTTTTCGCGTCAGCGACATTTCCAAGACGCACACTTGCCCGCTTGCCAAGAAGATGCGCGTGGAGCTGCGCCGCCGCGGCGTTTTGCATCTGCCCGTCGTCTTTTCGGACGAGGTCAGCCGTGCGGTGAGCTCTCCGCCCGCCTCCGTGTCCTTCGTGCCTCCCGTGATGGGCTTTGTCATGGCGGGATACGTGGTGAAAACTCTGTTAAGCATGGAGGATTGAACATGCTCTTTTCCAAGTTTAAGAAAAGCGGCGTCGAGTACGTCGTCGCGGCGCTCGGCAACCCCGGCAAAAAATACGAAAACACGCGGCACAACGCGGGTTTTCTCTGCGCGGCGGCACTGCTTAAGCGCGAGGGTGCGGACATTCGCCGCGCGCGCTTTCACGCCTTGACGACGGAGCTTGTCATCGACTCACACCGCGTGCTTTTGCTCTTGCCGCAGACGTACATGAACCGCTCGGGACTTTCCGTGCACGAGGCGCTGGAGTTTTATAAACTCCCGCCGGAGAACTTGATCGTCCTCTCCGACGACATTCACCTGCCCGTGGGCGGCCTGCGCATCCGCAAGAGCGGCTCTGCGGGCGGGCACAACGGCCTGCGCGACATCATCAATCAGGTCAAGAGCGAGAATTTTGCCCGCATCCGCATCGGCGTCGGCGAGCCGGCAGGCCCCGGCGAGGAGCAGATCGACTGGGTCATCGGCGATTTCTCCGCCGCAGACAAAAAGAAGCTGCCCGCCGTTTTCGATTCCGCGCTTGCCGCACTCTCGCTCATTCTCGACGGCCGTGCCGACGAGGCCATGAACCGCTACAACAAAAAAGGCGGCTGAACAAGAAGAAAACACCGACTGTGCGGTCGGTGTTTTTGATTTGTGCAGTTCGGAAGGCGGCGCAGGATCGTCAGTCGCCGTTTTCGGCCCGAAACCGACCCTCGGGGTTGGAGAGGCTGGCGTCGGCAAACTGCGCCCCCCCTTGCAGCGCGCCTCGCATCCTTTTGCAATACGACGAAAAAAGCCCGTGCTCGGCACGGGCTTTTGCTTGCACTTTATTTCTTCTTCTCTTCGTTTAAGAGGCGCTGGAGCTCTTCCATGAAGGTGTTGAGGTCCTTGAATTGGCGGTAAACGGAGGCGAAGCGGACGTAGGAGACGTCGTCGATCTTTTTGAGTTCGTTCATCACGAGCTCGCCGATCTCGGCGGACGTGACCTCGGTCTTGAGCGAGGCGGTGAGGCTTTGCTCGACCTTGTCTGCGGCCTCGGTGATCTGCGCCATGGAAACAGAGCGCTTCTCGCAGGCACGGAGCATACTGCCGATGAGCTTGTTGCGGTCGAAGGTCTCGCGGCGGCGGTCACGCTTGACGACGACGAGCGGAATGGTCTCCATTCTCTCGTAGGTGGTGAAGCGTTTCTGGCACTCCTCGCACTCGCGACGGCGGCGGATGGCCTGGAAGTCCTCGGCGGGACGGGAGTCTAAAACCTTGCTTTCGGTGCAACCGCAATTCGGGCATTTCATAAAACAGTACCTCCAAAGAGTTTGCATTCGGCTTTTTTAGTTACTTATATTGTATCAAAGAAAACGCGGTTTGTAAAGAGAACACTTTTTCTTTTTTTCAATATACTGTATGAAGGGGGGAGAAGCGGGCCGAAATATGGCAATTTGCCGCCCTTTTTGCCCCCTGATCGAAAAAAGGAGATTGTTTGACTTTATGGCAAATACAACCTTGACCTTGGTGTTTCAGACAGCAAATGCCCTGCCCGTGGAAAACGCCGTTTTCACGGTGAAGACGGCAGATGGCGACGTCGTTTATTCGGGGGGCGTCGTCCCCGGCTCTTCGGGGATCAGCGAGCCCATCGTGCTTTCCGCCCCCGCGCGCTCTCTGACGCTCGTGCCCGATACGCCCGAGGTGCCGTATTCCACCTATACGGTGGAGGCGAGCGCCGTCGGGTATTACGACACCATCGTGCGCGGCGCGCAGTTGTTTGCAGACAGCCCTTCGCGGCTCGTGGTGGAGCTTTTGCCCATTCCCAACAGCACCATCGAGCGCGGCGGGCCGCAGATCTATGAGATCGGGCCGCACGCCCTGCGGCAGAATTATACCCCCATGCAGGCGTCCTCGTCGGGGCGTGTGCTGGAGCGCGTGGTGGTGCCGGAGACGATCACCGTGCACCTCGGCACGCCGAGCTCGTTTGCCCGTAACGTGACGGTGCGGTTTGTGGACTATATCAAAAACGTGGCCTCCAGCGAGATCTACCCCACGTGGCCCGAGGAGAGCCTGCGCGCCAACATCCTCGCGCAGATCTCTCTTGCCTTAAACCGCATCTACACCGAGTGGTACCCCTCGCGCGGGTACGCCTTTGACATCACGAATTCCACCGCCTACGACCAGTATTTCGTGTACGGCAGAAACATTTACGACTCCGTGTCGCGCATTGCCGACGAACTGTTCTCCACCTATATTATTAAGCCCGGGCGCGAGGAGCCCTTCTACGCAGAATACTGCAACGGCTCCACCGTCTCTTGTCCGGGCATGAGCCAGTGGGGGACGGTGTCGCTCGCGCAGGACGGCTTCGTCGCGCGGCAGA
>JAFYLE010000018.1 GCA_017537265.1 Clostridia bacterium
GTGGACACAGATGCTATTATAAGTTATGAGTTATGAGTTATGAGGTTCGCATTTGCTCACCGTTATGAGTTTGCTTCGCAAACGTTATGATATGATCGCCTTGTTTCTTCAAACTGTGCCGAAGGCACATCATAGCTTGGCACAGCCAATCATAACTCTAAACTCGCCGCAGGCGATCATAGTTGCGTAGTGTCCTTAAGGGCACTACGCCAACCGACTTGGCTTTTCTTTTTTTACTACAACTCGCAGGCGTCTTCCGCGCCGATGACGCGACCGACCGCCGTGTTGTCCACAGTCCTGTCACGCAGGGCAAAAATGGGATTGGACGCCGTTTCAAAGCGATAATCACAGCCGTGACGGCGAATATACTCCTCGATGACGGTGTGGCTGTGCACGTCGCAAAGGTTGGGCAAGGTCATGGCCTGATAGCGGAAGAAATCCGCGTCTTTTTCCAAAGAATTTACGCAGGTATAATCCTCTTTGCAGCCGGTCACCTGCACGCTTCTGCCGAGCACGTCGCGCACGTAGGCGACGTTGCTCTCCAGACGAAGCGGCGCGGGAAACGCCGTGCCGCCCACGACCTTAGCGGCGTCTTTGCCCTCCTTGCGCTTCAAGAGATCGGCGGCGAGGTGCAGGTGAGAGACCTCCTGCTCGTAAAGCTTCTCCCAAATGCGAAAAAACGGCTCGTACGTCTCCGTCTGCAGGCAGGAATAGTACAGATACGCCTCGGTATACTGGTGCATGACCAAGTTCTCGTACCAGGAAAGATTGGAATCCAAAAGACTGCCGTAGTGGGTGACGTGATCCTCCTCCACCATGCCGATCTCCTGATACAGTCCGCGCCCGAAGTCGGTCGGGTACGCGGCACAGACGTTCATATAATAATTCATCGTCTGCTGCTCCGCCGCGGTGATGATCCCCACCGTCAGACGGGTAAAGGGCGCGGCGCAGGCGGCGTCGATGGGACGCCGCACGGTGTCAAAGGGGTGGCGGTAGTGCGCGACCGTCGGGCGGCCGGGCATGATCTCCGTGTATCTGCCCACCAACTCTTCCGCGTGACAACCGCCCTCCATCTCCAGATAATCGGCGTAGCGGTACAAGTGGTCAAAATCCTCCAAAAGCGCGAAGTCCAGTGCCTTTTTCACATAGTCGTCCTCCACGCGGGCGGCAAGATGTGCAGTGAGGTCCACCGCCAACTGCTCGTAGCCGATGGTGTGCTCCAGCATCGTCTCATCCGCGGGCTTTAAGTGGCAAAGAAGCTTCTGCTGTTCCTGCTCACTGCGACGCAAAAGGGCAAGCACGCGGCGCGTTTCCGCATCCGTACAGTTTCGCGAAAATTGATGCGTAAACCACACCTGCTCGTATTCGGTACCGTTCATCAAGATCACGCGACAACGGGTGTACGGATCCACCTCTCGCTTGGGGTAAGGCGTGGGGCGAAGCTCGCCGAAGGTCATCAGGGTTTTCTCCGCGGGTAAGGCTCTTGTTTCAAAAGGATTCATTCGGTTCCTCCACTTCTTTCGTATATCTTACGTGGTAAGGATATGCAGAAAAACACGCCTTCATACATTGCAAAACCGCAGAAAATGCTGTATAATGCCAACAAGAAACAAAAAGGAGTTTTTCAGATGGCACAAGGCACGCTCTACCTCGTTGCAACCCCGATCGGGAATTTGTCCGACATTACTCTGCGCGCGCTCGAAACGCTCAAAGCCGTCGCCGTCATCGCCGCAGAGGATACCCGTGTCACCCGCAAACTCTTGACACATTTTGAGATCGCCGTCCCCACCTTCTCCTACCACGAGCACAACAAGCGCGAGGCGGGGGAAAAACTCATTTCCCGCCTGCTCGGCGGCGAGGACGTGGCCTTGGTAACGGACGCGGGCACGCCCGCCGTCTCCGACCCCGGCGAGGATCTGGTCCGACTGTGTATCGAGCACGGTGTGTCCGTCGTTCCCATCCCCGGCGCCTGCGCCGCGGTGAACGCCCTGATCATCTCCGGCTTCGACACGCGCCGCTTCGTCTTTGAGGGCTTTTTGCCCACGGACAAAAAAGAGCGCGAGGAAAAGCTGTTTTCCTTGAAAACCGAGGAGCGTACCGCCATCCTCTACGAATCGCCGCACCACCTGACGAAGACGCTTGCCGCCCTTCGCGACGCCCTCGGCGAGCGCAAGATCGCCCTCTGCCGCGAGCTGACCAAGCTCAACGAGACCGTCCTGCGCCTCCCGCTCTCCGAGGCGGTGCAATATTACGAAGAAAACGAGCCGCGCGGCGAGTTCGTGCTGGTGCTTGAGGGCGCGA
>JAFYLE010000019.1 GCA_017537265.1 Clostridia bacterium
CGTCTCGCTCTCACTGTCGGCAGGTCCTTCTTCGCTCTCGGAATCGGTTTCATCGGAGGAAGAATCGGTGGGAAGGCGAACCTCATCAGTATCACCCTCGTCGCCGTCACAGGCAACAAGCAGAACAGAAAGGCTCAGTGCGAGCACAAGAAGAATAGAAAGAAGAATCTTTTTCATAGCGTTTCCTTTCCTTGGCCCTTTTCGGGCGCGCATAGATTTACATTTACAAGTGTATCATATATTTTTTGTTTTGTCCATAGTTTTTTTAATTTTTCCCGCAGGTCACAGGAATTTTTTGTGCGTTTTAGGCAAAATCTGAGGAGTTTCCCTTTGCGGGGAAGCAAAATGCCGAAAATTTTTCCAGCCTCTTCCTACCCTTCCTGCCCCTGCCTCCGCTTCCGTATATTGTGCCTTGATACCCCCTCCCCACCGTGTTACAATGGAAGCAGGAAATCCTTATTCCAACCAGAAACTATTGACAGAAAGGGAAGATTCTATGAAAAACATCAAACACGCAACCGCCTTTGCACTGTCTGCCATCCTGCTCTCCTCCGCCTTAGGGCTTGGCGTGTCCGCCGAAGAGCAGACGCTCTCTCCTGCCGCCGATACTGCCGTGACCGCCGTGGCCTCCATCACGCCCCGTCACGGCGCGCCCGTCAGCGTGACCCTTGACGGTGTCCGCATTCTTGACGGCGAGGCACAGATCATCGGCTCCACCACCTACGTTCCCCTCCGCCGCTTTTGCGACGCCGTCGGATGGTGCAGCATTCAGTGGAACGCAGGTACCCGAACCGCTACCGTAAGCACCGGCTCTCTCAGCATCACCGCCCGACAAAACGCACTGTACATAGTGGCAAACGGACGCTGCCTTTATACGGTGGACAAGATCTTAAACCTCGACGGCACCCTTTGGGTTCCCATCCGACCGCTGGCGAAGGCCTATGGCATGGAGCTCTCTTGGGACGGAGACAGCCGCACGGTGCGCCTTTCTTCCACAGGGAAGGTCATCTCCTCCGGTGATTCCTTCTATCGGAGCGATGACGTGCTTTGGCTGGCACGCATTATCCAAGCGGAGGCAGGCGGTGAGCCGTTTCTCGGCAAGATCGCCGTTGGCAACGTGGTGCTCAATCGGGTGGCAAGTCCCCAATATCCCAACACCATTTGGGGCGTTATCTTTGACCGAAAGCACGGCACCCAGTTTTCGCCCGTGTCCTTCGGCACCATCTATAATAACCCCTCCGAAGAAAGCATCATCGCCGCCAAAATCTGCCTTGAGGGCTATTCCCTGTCCTCGAAAGCACTCTTTTTTATGAATCCGCGCATTGCCACAACCTCCTGGATCGCGGATAACCGCCCCTATCTCTTTACGATCGGGCAACACGACTTCTACGCATAAAAGGATTTCCTAACCGACGTGCCCCGCACGTCGGTTTTTTTGTGCGCGCATGGGCAAATTGCAAAAAAGCTCTTGTCTTTTTTCTGAAATGTGGTATGATAAAGATATCAAACAAGAGGAGTTATTATGGAACAGATTTACACCATACCCGTCAACGAGGCCTTTGAAGCCAGCGCCGCCGATGCTGCTTGCGGATGCGCCTTTTGCGCGCTTTACCGAAAGCTGGAAGACAACGAGCTGGATCTGATCCTCGGTGCGTCCATGATGGAGCCCGACGTACGCATCAAAACCAACAAGCAGGGCTTTTGCAAGACCCACTACGATATGATGTTTGTGCGAAAGAATCGCCTCGGCATGGCCCTGACGCTGGAAAGCCACCTCGACGAGCTTCGCGGTGAGATCACCGACGGCATTCTTTCCGTCCTTCTCGGCCCCGGAAAAAAGGCCGAAAAGCGCATCGCCGCCCTTGAGGATTCCTGCTACGTCTGCGGACGCATAGACTTTAATTTTGACCATATGGTGGAGACCGCCGTGTACCTTTGGGAAAAGGATCCCGAATTCCGCGACAAGTTCCGCGCCCAGCCTATGTTCTGCCTGCCCCACTATCGCCGCCTCCTGGCCGCCGCAGAAAAGCGGATGCGCCGCAAGGAGTTCGCCGCCTTCGTGGAGGCCGCCGCCAAAATTACCGAAACCTATTTCGATACCCTCCGCGAGGACGTCAGCTGGTTCTGTAAAAAGTTCGACTATCGCTACGAAAATGAGCCTTGGTATAACTCCCGTGACGCCGTGGAACGCGCCATGAAATTCCTCCGCTCCGATATCCACAGACAGTAATTTAAATTTTGATTTGTCGGTCTGTTGTTATGGATATGTAGTAACAAAATTATTACCGCAAACACCGTAGGGCGGGGGCTTGCTCCCGCCGTTTTGAAAGATTTAGACGCTTGTTGCGGCGGCACCAAGGCACCGCCCTACAATGGTCAATTTCGTTTGTGCGAACACACCGACAAACTA
>JAFYLE010000020.1 GCA_017537265.1 Clostridia bacterium
ATGTTGTTTGCGTTGTACTGGCAGTTGAGACCGCCGAGAGAACCGAAGGTCTCGGGCTTTGTGAAGGTGGGGTCCTTCATCTGCCAGCGGTAGAAGCCCTTGTCACCGAAGGACAGGGTCCCCTCGCTGCCGTCAATGTGGAAAATGGTGTCCAGTCCCGGATAAACCGTGGTCGCGCCCTGCAGCACGCCCATGGCGCCGTTTTTGAACTGCAGGAGAGCCGCTGCGGTGTCTTCCACCTCGGTGCGCCAGACCTTGCGGTCGCACTTGGCGTACACGCTCTCGATACCGCCCATCATGTAGTCGATCATGTCCACGCCGTGCACACCCTGATTCATCAGTGCGCCGCCGCCGTCCATTTCCCAGGTACCGCGCCAGTCACCGCTGTCGTAGTAAGCCTGATCGCGGTAGTACTTCAGTTCCGCGCTGGCAAGGGTGATCTTGCCGAGTCTGCCCTCTTCCACGGCCTTTTTGGTGGCAATGGTGGCAGAGAAGGTGCGGCGCTGGAAAATACAGCCGAGCTTCACGCCGTTGGCGTGGCAGGCCTCGATCATCTTTTCCATCTTCTCACGCGTGGTGCAAAGCGGCTTTTCGCACAGGACGTTGACCTTGTGCTCGGCAACCTTGATGGCGTGCTCGGAATGCATGCCGCTGGGGGTCAGAATGCAGACGACGTCCAGTTCTTCATGCTCCAGCATGTCGTCAATGTCGGTGTAGTATTTATCCAAGCCGTTTTCATGTGCGGCTTTTTCCGCCTTTGCCGCGTCGATGTCGCAGACGGCGACAAGCTTTGCGTGCTCGGCGTTTTTGATCGCATCCAAATGGTTCCAAGAGATTCGGCCGCAGCCGATGATACCAAAGCGAACTTGTGTATCCATAAAAGAGCTCCTACAACATATTGTTGC
The DNA here is from genome assembly GCA_017537265.1 of Clostridia bacterium. Classification (GTDB taxonomy): domain Bacteria; phylum Bacillota; class Clostridia; order Oscillospirales; family SIG627; genus RUG14179. The sequence continues at coordinate 906 of JAFYLE010000020.1, forward strand.
CCTTATTATACCCAACTGCCGAAAAAAAGCAAGGGAAATGCGAAATTTTCCGCAAAACTTTTCCCTCCTTGCACAATCTTTGCGCAATTTTTCATTTTGACTTTCCCGCACGGCTCTGCTACAATAAGAAAAACGCAAAAAAGGAGGGATGCTTTGTGAAAAAACGAAGTGCGGATCTTGCACTTTTTTCCGTCATTCTCTCCCTTGCGCTTCCGACGATGCTGGAGCAAGCCATGCAGACGGCCGTACAGTACGTCGATACCGCCATGGTCGGCTCTCTGGGAACGTCGGCCGTCGCGGCCGTCGGTGCGACCACCACCGTCAACTGGCTCGTCGGCAGCAGCGTTTCTGCCCTGTCCGTCGGATTTCTTGCCTATATTTCCCGCGCACTCGGCGCGGGAAATGAAGAAGACGCCCGCCGCGCCGCGGCGCAGTCCGTTTCCGTCACGCTTCTTGTCGGCGCACTCCTGACCGCCGTCACCCTCCTGCTCGCGGGCCCCATCGTGCGTTGGATGCAGGTGGACGAGGCCATCGCGCCGCTTGCCGCGCGCTATTTCTTCATTCTCTACTCCCCCATGCTCTTTCGCGTGGCGACCACAGTGTTTTCCACCGTTCTGCGCGCCGCGGGCGACACCAAAACACCCATGAAGATCGCTCTTGCAGTCAACCTGACGAACGTGGTGCTCAACTTCCTTCTCATTTATCCCGCACGCACGGCAGCACTCTTTGAAAAAACCGTTTTTCTTTGGGGCGCGGGCCTCGGCGTGGAGGGCGCGGCGCTGGCAAGCACCGTCTCCTTCGTGCTCGGCGGGACGTTGACTGCCGTCTGTCTCTTCCGTCATAAAACGGTAAGCCCGCGCGGCAAAAGCTTGAAGCCGAACAAGAGCATCCTTGCCCCGTGCATGCGTGTGGCGATCCCCAATATGTTACAGCGTTTCCTCACCTCGGCAGGCTACGTAGTCTTTGCCGCGCTCATCAATTCCACGGGCGAGCTCTCCACGGCGGCACACACCGTGGCAAACACGGTGGAAAGCGCCTTTTACATCCCCGCCTACGGCATGCAGACCGCCGCCGCGACCCTCGCGGGCAACGCGTACGGCGCCCGGGACCACGAAAAAATGCGCCGTCTGCCGCGTCTCTTTTTGCCGCTTGAGGTCGGACTTATGATCCTCTCGGGCACGCTCCTCTTCCTCTTGGCGCCGCAGCTTGCCGCGCTGTTCTCAAGCGACAAAGAGGTCGTAACTCTTGCCGTCACGGTGCTTCGCATGGTCGCGCTGTCCGAGCCGTTTTACGGCGTATCCATCATTGTGGAGGGCATGCTGCTCGGCGTGGGAAAAACGGGCCTGCCCGCCGTTTACAACACGGTCGGCATGTGGGGCGTGCGCATTCTCGGCACGTTCATCTGTATTCGCTTTTTCGCCCTCGGACTCGTCAGCGCGTGGGGGTGCATGATCGCGCACAATCTCCTGCTCTTCTGCCTGTTTACCCGATGCTACAAAAGCGGCAGGTGGAACCCGCTAGCGCATCAATAACGAAAAGGCCTGCTCTGATGAGCAAGCCTTTTTTGCAAAAGAGAAGTATAACGGTGCGTAAATGTAGGCAAGAAAAGCGATTAGGCGCGCAAGAAAACGATTCGCAAAATTGGAATTTGTTTAAATGAGAGTAAACAAATATCCGAGCATAGGTCCAGCAAATATAGCAATATATATGAGTGTTATCCAAGGTTGATAGTCTATATAGAACTCTTTAAAAGTCAAACTCCATGGGTGTTTGATTAATACCCAACCAAACACATCAAACACAATACAGATACCTGCCCATATTAGTCCCGTAATCAGAGCCTCGGTTATTGTCGGCTCTGCAAGACCATTCATATAGAGCCAACCGAACAAAGAAAACAGAATGATATTATAAAGCGGATGCCACGGCTTTGTTTTATCGTAGCCTTCGCCCATACCGTTCTCGTCCATTGGTTTCATTTTCAACACGTAGATATTGAATATGGTGTGAAGTATGCCGACACACGTTACAAGTATGTATCATAACCAATACCATAAAATTGACATTCCCCAATTTTTCATCCTTTTCCTACGTCAAATTCAAGTTTATCGAATTCATTATACCATAAAACCACCACTCTTACAAGAAAACAAGAAACCTCTCTTGTATTGGCAGACAAAAGAGGTTTCTTTCGTGGTACGCCGGAAGGGACGCAGATTTTTCAAATCTGCACTGCTTGTCGCCGCTTCCGCGCCGACTGCACACCTTTCGACGGCGCGACAGTCCCCCGGACTGTCACGCTCTTCGTCGAAAGCCCCCTCGGGGTTCGAGTCCCTGCGATTTTTGTACAGCAAAAAAGGCCTGCTCTGATGAGCTAGCCTTTTTTGGTACGCCAGAAGGGACTCGAACCCCCGACCTTTTGGTTCGTAGCCAAACACTCTATCCAGCTGAGCTACTGACGCATGGGTGCGCTTTAGCGCGCTCATTATATTACCACACACATTCGGCTTTGTCAAGGGAAAAAACAGAAGTTTTTTTCATTTTTTCCGATCGCTTTTTCTTGCCTTTTTTCGCGCGTGCGATTATAATGATAAGTAATAAAAAATCTTTATTAAAATAGGATATGTATGACCCGCAAACACTCGACCGCAAAACTTGTGCGCGCCGCTCTGGTTGCCGCCCTCTACGTGGCGCTGACCGTCACGCCGCCGCTCTCCGCCCTCTCCTTCGGCGCGGTGCAGCTGCGCGTTTCCGAGGCGCTGTGCATTCTGCCCTTCCTCTTCCCCGAGACGGGCGCGGGACTGGTTCTGGGGTGCCTGATCTCCAACTTCTTCTCCCCCAACCTGCTCCCGCTTGACATCGCGCTCGGCACGCTGGCAACGCTTCTTGCCGTCACGCTCACCGTCCGCTTGCGCAAATACAAAGAAACCAAATGGGCAAAATGGATCGCCGCGCTCCCCACGGTGCTCTCAAACGCCGTCATCGTGCCGTTTATCATCTGCTTTTCCATGCCGAACGAGGCGTTCGGTCTCATCTACCTCACCTCCTTTCTCTCCGTCGGACTCGGCGAGGTACTGGGGGCTTGGGGCCTCGGCACGTGCTTATATTTCATTCTAAAAAAACTGTCCAAACACACAAACTAAGGAGAACGACCATGAAAGTCACAAAGGCTGTCATCCCTGCCGCGGGGCTCGGCACACGCATGCTCCCCATCTCCAAGGGCGTCTGCAAGGAGATGCTTCCCATCACCGACCGCCCGTCGATGCAATACCTCGTGGAAGAGGCTGTGGGCGCGGGCATTACGGACATCCTCATCATCACCGCGCGCGGCAAGGAAGTGATCGAAAACTACTTTGACTACTCTCCAGACTACGAAGCCGCGCTCTTGAAAAAGGGCATGGAAAAAGAGTGTGCCGCACTCAGAAGAGTGGCCGACATGGCAAACATCACCTTCCTGCGTCAGAAAGAAGCACGCGGCCTCGGCCACGCTGTGCTTTGCGCCAAGAATTTCATTGGAAACGAGCCCTTCCTCGTGCTCTACGGCGACGACGTCATCCTTTCCGAAAAGCCCACCGCCCTCTCCATGTGCGAGCTCTACGAAGAGTTCGGCCGCGGCGTGGTCGCAAGCCAGACCGTGAGTGAGGAGGCGATCAAAAAATACTCCTCCCTCAAGATCGAGCCCGTGCGCGATCGCGTGTTTACCGTCACCGACATGGTGGAAAAACCGCAGACGGAAGCCGAGCGCTTCTCTTGCCAATCCATTCTCGGTCGCGCGCTCCTGCCCCCGTCCATCTTCGAGATCCTGGAGCACACCGCCCCCGGTGCGGGCGGCGAGATCCAGCTGACCGACGCCATGCGCATCCTCGCACAGACGGAAGGTATGATGGCCTATGAGTTTGAGGGAACGCGCTACGACATGGGCTCCAAGCTCGGCTTTTTGACCGCCAACGTGACCCAAGGCGTGTTGCACCCCGAGTGCGGCGAGGAGTTTGCCGCATTCCTCAAAGAGTTCGTTAAGACCCTGTAACTTTTACATACAAAAAGGAGAGAGGCGCCATGCAAGACCTTCGTCAATCCAAAGAAAACTACTACCTGGACATCGCCGAGACGGTGGCACACCGCGCCACCTGTCTGCGCAAAAAATACGGTGCCATCATTGTAAAGAACGACTCCATCCTTGCCACCGGCTACAACGGTGCCCCCCGCGGCAGACAGAACTGCTGCGACCTAAATTTCTGCCAGAGAGAAAAGCTCGGCATCCCGCGCGGTGAGCGCTACGAGCTCTGCCGCAGCGTGCACGCGGAGATGAATGCCATCATTGCCGCCTCGCGCGAGAACATGCTCGGCTCCACCCTCTACCTCGTGGGACTGGACACCAACACGGGCGAGCTCGTGTCCGACGCCTGCTGCTGCACCATGTGCAAGCGCACCGTCATCAACGCGGGCATCTCCTCCGTCGTCATTCGCAACACGCCCACGGAATTTACCGTCATCAACGTGCGTGAGTGGATCTTCAACGACGACAGCCTCTCCGGCACTTTCGGATATTAATTTTTCAAAAAAGGAACTTTCATTATGGCTGACGTAATCACCGCCTTCCTCTATGCAGACGAGGGGGACACCTCCACCGCGCCCATGGCCGCCGCCATTGCAAACCACTTCGCCAAAGAACGCGGTCTTGACTGCGTGTTCCATTCCGCAGGCATCTACGCACTGGAAGGGCTTGACATGGATCCTTTTGCCGTGCGCGCCCTCAAGGAAACCTACAACATCGACATGCCGAAGCGCAAAAGCGTTGCCCTCACGCCCGAGCTGCACCGCGCGCACGGCCTGCACCGCACGATGGACAAGCGCCTCAACGCCTTCTACAACGACCGCGCTCTGCGCTGGCCGAGCGACGGCTGTTTTACCATCGCCAAACCCTGCGGCAAGGACTACAAGGCCTACGTCGCCGTTGCCGAATACCTGTACACCAACGTCTCAAACCAGATCGACCGTCTGGTCAAAGAGGGCCGCATCCTTGCTAAGGACGGCAAGTAAAGCGGATTTTTCCGCCCTCGCCGCACTCGAGGCCGAGTGGTCCGTCGAGCCGTGGAGCGAGGGCGCCTTTTCCTCCTTTGCCGAGAGTCTCGGCGCGCACACGCTCGTGTGGGAGGAGGAGGGCAACCTTTGCGGCTACTGCACCTTCCGCTTTGCCGCCGACTACGGGGAGCTCTTCAACGTCGCGGTCAAAGAAGACTGCCGCCGCCGCGGGATCGCGGGGAACCTGCTCTCCGCCGCCTTGTCCCTCGCACGCGAAAGCGGCGTGCGCTCCTTCACTCTGGAGGTGCGGGAGAGCAACGCGGGCGCACGGCGCCTGTACGAATCGCACGGCTTTGAAGTCTGCGACCGAAGAAAAAACTTTTACAAATCCCCCGCGGAGGACGCCCTCGTCTATCTGTGGGGAAAGAGATAAACGGAAAGGACAAGTCCCTTGAAGATACTCGCCATTGAATCCTCGTGTGACGAGACTGCCGCCGCCGTCGTTGAAGACGGCCGACGCGCACTCTCCGGCGTCGTGCGCACACAGATCCCCCTGCACGCCGTCTACGGCGGCGTCGTTCCGGAGATCGCCTCGCGCGCACACACGGAGGCAATCGCCTCCGTCTGCGAAAAAGCCCTCGCCGACGCAAACTGCACCATGGAGGAAATCGACGCGGTCGCCGTCACGAACCGTCCCGGACTCGTCGGCGCGCTGCTGGTGGGCGTGAGTTTTGCAAAATCGCTTGCCTACCGCTACCGCCTGCCGCTCTACGGTATCAACCATCTGCGCGGGCACATTGCCGCCGCGTATCTGATGGACCCCGCGCTCAAGCCGCCTTTCCACGCACTCATTCTCTCCGGCGGTCACACCTTCCTCGCGCGCGTGAACGGCTACACCGACTTTACCCTCATCGGCACCACCCGCGACGACGCCGCGGGAGAGGCCTTTGACAAAGTGGCGCGCGTGCTCAACATTCCCTATCCCGGCGGGCGCGAACTGCAAAATATGGCAGACGCCTACACGGGCGAAGAGCTCTACCCCCTGCCGAGCCCCGCACTCAAGGAGGATCCCTTCGACTTCTCCTTCTCCGGACTCAAGACCGCCGTGGTCAACCTTGCCCACAACCTCGCACAAAAAGGCGAGACGCTCGACGGCAACAAGCTTGCCGCATCCTTCACCCGCACCGTGCAGGAGGGGCTGAAAAACCGCCTGAAAAACGTGCTGGAAACGGAAGACGTGGAAACGCTCGTCTTCGCCGGCGGCGTGGCCGCAAACACCGGACTGCGCACCGCCCTTGGCAACTTTTGCGATGAATACTGCATCCGCTTCCTTCCCGTGGACGTCTCCCTCTGCGGCGACAACGCGGCAATGATCGGCGCGCAGGCCTACTACGAGGCACAAAACGGCGTGCCCGCAGAACTGACCTTAAACGCCGTCCCCCGCGCGGAAGTGAACGAATAAATTTGCAAAAATTTCGGTATATCACCGAAAAATTATACACAAAAGTTATCCACAGGCTGTGGACAACTGTGGAAAACCCCGTGTTTTCCACGCTTTTGAGCCAAAATGGCAGTTTTTGGCTGTTGAAAACTTTGTTTGAACTGTGCAAAAGCATTTTTTATCCACAGTTTTAAGTTATTTTATTTTTTTACATACAGGATTGGAGACCGTTATGCAAAACACCCATTTCGACCCGGAAGTTGCCGTTGAAAAATTCCGCAGTTTGCTCCTCGAGCAACAGGAACGCGCAGAAAGGATCCGCAACACCTCCCCCTCCCCTGACTACAAAAACTTAAAGCCGCTCATCATCGGCGTATGCGGCGGCGACGGCATCGGTCCCGTCATCACGCACGAGGCGCGCCGCGTACTGGAATACCTGCTTGCCGACGAAGTGCGCGCGGGCAAAGTGGAATTCCGCGACATCGACGGACTGACCATTGAACGCCGCTGTGAAGTCATGCAGGCGATCCCCGACGACGTGCTTGCCGCACTCAAGGAATGCCACGTCATCCTGAAGGGCCCGACCACGACCCCGCAAGCGGGCGACGGCCGCCCCAACATCGAGAGCGCCAACGTTGCCATGCGCAAGGCGCTGGACCTCTTTGCCAACGTGCGCCCCGTAAAGGTGCCGGATCAGGGCATTGACTGGACCTTCTTCCGCGAAAATACCGAGGGCTCCTACGCCGTCGGCAGCCGCGGCGTAAACGTAAGCGACGACCTTGCCATGGACTTCGTGGTGACCACCACGGGCGGCACCGAGCGCATTGCCCGCCAGGCGTTTGAATTTGCCCGCAAGAACGGCAAAAAGCGCGTCGCCATCGTCACCAAGGCAAATGTCATCAAGACCACCGACGGCAAGTTCCTGAACCTCTGCAAAGAGATCGCCGCCGAGTACCCCGAGATCGAAACCACCGACTGGTACATCGACATCATGACGGCAAAGCTCGTAGACGAGAAGCGCCGCCGCGATTTCCAAGTCTTCATTCTCCCCAACCTCTACGGCGACATCCTGACCGACGAGGCCGCCGAGTTCCAGGGCGGCGTCGGCACGGCGGGCAGCGCCAACATCGGCGGAAGATACGCCATGTTCGAAGCCATCCACGGCTCCGCACCCCGCATGGTGAGCGAAGGCCGCGCCAAGTACGCAGATCCCTGCTCCATGATGCGCGCCGCCGTGATGCTCTTAAACCACATCGGCGAAAACGAGAAGGCCGCGCGTCTGGAACGCGCGCTGGACGTCTGCATGTTTGAAGAAAAGCGCCTGACCATCACCGGCCGTGACACGGGTGCCACCACCGCAGAGTTCGCCGACTACGTCATGGAGAAACTCTAAGACTCCAAACCGCGCCTTCTTTTTTCCTTACACGGGAAAAGAAGCGCAAAACGCGGGCAAAGCGAACCGCCCCCGCGTGCAACAGACACAGAAAAAGGAAAGAGCGTATGCTGGAAAAACTCTACACCATTCCCGTCAACGAGGCGTTTGAAGAAGCCGACGGCTGTCCGTTTTGCGCCCTATTCAAGAAATTGGAAGCAAACGAACTTGAACTGATCCTCGGCGCGTCCATGATGGAGCCAGACGTCCGAGAAGTCACCAACAAAAAAGGCTTCTGCAAAACGCACCTTGCGAAGATGCACAAGGCACAAAAGCGCCTGCCGCTTGCCCTGATGATGGAAAGCCACCTTGCCGAAGTGCAAAAGATGCTCAAGGGCCCCGCCCTCTCCCTCAAGGACAAAGGCGAGACGAGCGCCGAGTGCGCGGCAAAGCTTGCCGACTCCTGCTACGTCTGCGACCGCGTGGAGTTCCACTTTGCCAAGATGCTCTCCACCGCCTGTCTGCTCTACGATCAGGACGCAGACTTTCGCAAAAAATTCAAAAATCAGCCCTTTTTCTGCCCCGAGCACTACGCCCGCTACCTCAAGAGCGCCAAGGTCACCATGCCCAAAAAACGCTACGGCGAGTTTGTGTCCGACGTGCGCGAGGTGGAGGAAGCGTATCTTGCCGCACTCAACGAGCGCGTCAGCCGCTTCTGCCAAAAATTTGACTACCGCCACGCAGGCGAAGCGTGGGGAGACGAAAAGAACGCCATTGAAGACACCTTGACCTTCTTCGGCGTCGATACAGGAGAAAAGAAAAAATGAACACCGAGCGCGTAATTGCCTACCGTTGCCCCGTCTGCGGCACCGCCATCGTCGGGGACTTGAATCTGTTCGTCCTGGGTGGACAGGAACTCACGCTCTCCTGCAAGGAGTGCGGCGAAGAATCCCCCTCCTTGAAGGCGTCCCTGACCCGTGAGAAGAAACTCTCCCTTGCCATTCCCTGCCTCACCTGCCCCTCACCCCACCGCTTTACGGTGGACACGCAGGTGGTGTTCTCGCGCGATCTGTTCGTGCTGCAATGCCCCATGACCGCGCTGGACCTCTGCTTCATCGGCGACGAAAAGAAGGTGGAAGAGGCGCTGGAGGAGAACCGCAAGCAACTTTTGGAACTCACCGGTGGCGAGTGGATGGAAGACGACTTTGACGACTTCGACGACAACGAGGAAGAGCTCAGCGAAGAAGAATTGAACGAACTCAAGGAGCACCCGCCGCTTCTCGACGCACACCTGATGGGGCAGATGCTCTACCTCGTGCGCGACTTGGCCGAGGACGGCAAAATCTACTGCTCCTGCGGGGAAAAGCACGTGGACTTCCACCTGCTGCCCGACGGCATCGCCTTCTCCTGTCCGAAGTGTAACGCCGCGCGCGTATTTCCCGCGCACACGGAAAGCGATCTGGAGCGTCTGTCAGAGCTCGACGCGCTCGTGTTAAACTCCGAGGAGGACAAATGACAACCCTCTTCTCCTTTGCCCGCCGTCGCATTCCCTTGCCGGAGAACTACGACCAGACGGGTTACATCGCCCGCTACGGCGCAAGCAACGGCGTACTCGATGAGCCGGAGATCCGCGTAGTCCTCCTGCGCGAACCGATGAGGCAGCCCGCACTCCTCATCTTCTGCGACCTGCTCGGCCTCGCCCCCGCGCACACCCGCGCGCTGGAGGAAGACCTCGCCCGCCTTGCCGGCACGACGAGCGAAAAAGTCGTCATCACCTGCACGCACACCCACTCCGCACCCGCGGCCATGAGCCTGCTGCTTTTGGGCGAGGCGAGAGAGAGCTTCGTGCATGAATTGGAAAACACACTGCGACAAGCCGTCACGGACGCCGTGCAGAAAAATGCCGTACCCTGCCGCATGTTCTTTGCCAAGACGGACGTCTTCGGCGTGGCGCGCAACCGCGTAAAACTCAACGAAACCGACGTGGACCCCGAGCTGACTCTGCTCGTCTTTGAAACGGCAAAAGGCAAACTCGCCCTCGTCAATTACGCCTGCCACCCCGTGACGAAAAATGCAGACAACCGTCTGTACTCACGCGACTACCCCGGCGTGGTCATCGACACCTTAAAAGAAAAAGGACTCTTTGACGAAGTCATCTTTGCCACCGCGCCCTGCGGCGACTTAAACCCCGTGTATCAGGACGAAGAGGGCAAGCACACCCGCCTCTACGAATACGGCAGAAAGATCGCCCGCGGCGTGGAAGAGATCATAGAAAGCGGCGCCCTCATGGAAACGGAGGGCTTCTCCGTCACCAAAAAGTGCGTGCACCTGCCGCTCGAAAAGGAGCACGGCAGAGCAAACCTCAAGAGCGAGCGGGAGCGCGCCGCTCGCGCGCGCCAAAGCGCGAGTGCGCCGCAGGCGCAGAAGTACGAAGAGGCAAACTACCTCTGGGCGCTCTCCCACGAGAAGCTTGCTTCCCTCGGGCTTGCCGAAACGGCTTTCGATGCAACGCTGACCATACTCAAATTTGGCGCGCTGACCGTCATCGGCGTGCCGTTTGAACTCTTCTCCGACATTTCCATGCGCTTGAAAGACACCTTCTCCCCCGCCTGCGTATGGGAACTGTGCGGCGGCGACTACGGCTACTTCCCCTCCGACGAGCTTTGGGATACGGCCTCCTACGAACGAGCGGACGCCTACATGTACTACAACCGCGGCGGCCCTCTGCAAAAGGGCAGTGAAGCCCGCCTCTTCGAAGCGTTGATGCAAAGCCGATAACAAAAAACCGCACCCGACAGGGTGCGGTTTTTATTTGGTTTTTAATCTTTGAGTATCTCGATTTGAATCTGTTCGGAAAAATCAAAGTCCTCTAGCTCAAGCAAGTCTTTTGCGTACCGATGTGCAACAGAGCCCTCACGGACTGCAAGGGTGAACCCTGCTTTGAAGGTCACCGTGCCGTAAAAGAGCCCCTCCCCTATCTCCGTCACCTGCTCCCCGATGACGAGGCGGTCCAGCTCCACGCGTCTACCAAAGGCAACGTTGCTGATTTTCGTCACGCTCTGCGGCACCTCGTACTCACTCACATATTTTCCCTCGGGGAAATAAATCAGCGTAGTCATTTCTTTGTCGTAAAGCACGCCGTCCACCGCGCAAAAGAATGCGTTTTCCTCATCCACGCGCACCTCGCTCAAGGCACACTTATAACCGAGTTGCCCCACCTCGCGCACGTTCTTCGGCAAAAAGACGGTGGTTGCACTGCTGCGGTAAAAGGCGGCGAGCATCACCTCCAGGCTCGTCGGGAAAACAATCTCCTTCGCCTGCTTTCGAGTCAGGGAATCCCGGTCTATTCCCGTCACGGGGTAGCCGGCAATTTCTGCGGGAATCACCAAGGGCTCGTCGCTTTCCTTACTGTAATACTCGCCATATCTGATATCGATGATATTTGCTTTTCCGTTTTTAACGGTAATGGTATAGGTGTAGCCGTCCTCCATGGTGACCTCCATTTTATCCACGTTCTGCGGCAGGGTCGAATCGGGGGCGGACACGACGGGGTTTTCGTCGGCGGCAGGCGCATCTTCTTGCTTGCCGTATGAAGGCGCGCCCGTCTGCATACAAGAGACCAAACCAACTAAAACCAAACAAAGAATCAGACAAATCCAAACGCGCTTCATCACAAAAACTTCCTTCTTTTTTCAATGCAAAACGCATCTCTTACAATTTGATTATAACAAAAAAAACGCGCTTTTCAAGAGGGATAAACGCGCAAAAACCAAAAAATTTTTGCATGAAAAAACCGCACCCGACAGGGTGCGGTTTTTATTTGGTTTTTTACGCTTCTTTTGCCTTGCAATCGGTACAGACGACGTGCATGGAAAGATCGTAGGACTCAAGCGTGATGCCAAAAGTCTCCTCCAGGAGTTTTTGCACGTCTGCCGCACGTGCGTCGGTGACGCGGCGACAACGCGAACAAAAGAGATGCTCGTGGGACGTAACAGTCTTGTCGAAATACTCCGGCTCACCCGCAATGGAAAAGCGGCGAACGTGCCCCTCGTCCGCAAGGGCGGACAGACAGCGGTAAACGGTGGCAACGGAAACGGAAATGCCCGCATTGCGGCAGGCAAGATACACCTGTTCCGCCGTCATGTGTCCCTCACTGTTTTGCAGAACGGCAAGGATCTCCCGCGATTTTTTGGTCATCTTAATAATTCTCTTTTCTCAGTTCAAAGTAGGCCTGCGGATGGGCGCAGACGGGGCAGACCTCCGGTGCCTTGGCGGAAAGCACGAGGTGACCGCAGTTGCGGCACTCCCACAGAACGACGCCGCTCTTCTCAAAGACCTCTTTGGCTTCCACGTTGTGCAGAAGCTTGCGATAACGCTCCTCATGGGCGCGCTCGATGGCGGCAACCTCGCGGAACTGACGTGCAAGTTCGGTAAAGCCTTCCTCGTCCGCCTCTTTGGCAAAGGTGTCGTACATGTCCGTCCACTCGTAGTTCTCGCCTTCTGCGGCGGCAAGCAGGTTCTGCGCGGTGTCGCCCAGACCGCCGAGTGCCTTGAACCACATCTTGGCGTGTTCCTTCTCATTGTCGGCAGTCTCCAGGAAGATCGCCGCGATCTGCTCAAAGCCCGCCTTCTTGGCGACGGAGGCGAAGTAGGTGTACTTGTTGCGTGCCTGAGATTCGCCCGCAAAGGCTTCCTGCAGGTTCTTTTCGGTCTTGGTACCGGCAAGCGGATTCTTCTTCACTTCCGCAGTTGCCACTTCCTTGAAGTTGGAAGCGTTCACGTGGCAGATGGGGCAGGTGTCGGGCGCGGAGGTTCCCTCGTGTTCGTAACCGCAGATCTGGCAAACAAATTTTTTCATAGTATGTTTTCTCCTTATTATTCAATGTGTTCGGTGTGTGGTAAATAAGAATGAGAATTATTCTCAAAAAGTATTATATCAAAAAAATCCTCCTTGTCAAGAGGATATGAAAAAGTTTTTTAAGATATGTTCTCCGACGCGCCGCCGTGATTTACAAACGCGCGAAAGCGTGCTATAATCCATGGCAGAAAACGGATACGGGAAGCAGGTGAGACTCCTGCGCGAGCCCGTCGCCGTAAGGGAAATGAGTGTCTCTTACCCCGCCTTGCCGCAAAGTGCGGGGAACACGCCATTGGTTTATGCCGAGAAGGTGAGACACACGCCCGAGCCGGAAGACCGCCCGTTTTCCAGTGTTTCCAAAAACCGCGCGAGTGCCGCGGCGGAAAGACGAAGACAATTTCATATTTATATATTTAAAGGAGAAAATGAGGATGAAAAAATCTGTTTTGCAACTCTCTTCCCTCTTCCTTTGCATCCTGCTGATTGCGGCGTCGGCACTTTGCATCACTTCCTGCACATCTGTGCCGGAGGCGGAAAAAGAACCCGTCACCTTCTCAGTCACAGTCGTCTTTGAAGACGGGCAAAAAGAGACCAAGACCCTCACCACAGAAAAGTCTACCGTCGGGGACGCGCTGCTGGAGGCGGGAATCATCGAGGGTGATGAAGGACTTTACGGCCTCTACGTCAAGAAGGTGCTCGGCGTCTTTGCCGAGTACGAGACCACCGGCACTTACTGGGCCTTTTACATCGACGGCGAATACGCCCCCACCGGCGTGGAGATGACGGCCATCGATCCCGAAAAGACCTATGAACTCAGGGTTGAAAAAGCGTGATGCGTCAAAACAAAGTCCTGCGCGCCTCGCTTTTGTTTGCCCTCTTTGGCGTACTGATGCTCTTGGGCGACCTCTGTCTGGAGGCGCTTCCCAACGTGCATCTCGTAGGGGTTCTGCTCTGCGTTTACACCCGCGTGTATCGGCAAAAAGCGCTGATCCCCCTCTACCTTTACGTATTCTTAAACGGGCTCATTTACGGCTTCGGCATCTGGTGGCTGCCCTACCTCTACGTTTGGCTGCCGCTCTGGGGCTGTGTCATGCTCCTGCCGAAAAACTTGTCGAAGAGGGCATCTTTCTTCCTTTTGCCCGCGATCTGTGCCTTGCACGGACTGCTCTTCGGCGTTCTGTACGCCCCCGCGCAGGCACTCTTCTTTTCCCTCTCCTTTGAAACCACGCTTCTCTGGATCGCCACGGGGCTGCCGTTTGACCTCATTCACGCGGCGGCAAACCTGTGCGGCGGACTTCTGATCCCGCCCTTGGAAAAAGTGCTTTTGAAACTCGAAAAACAGTAAAAAAAAGCCAAGTCGAAGGAAGCGTGCTCTTAAGGACAGTTTTGGGAATTCAATAGAATACGCTACCTACCGACAGGAAAAGGACGAAGAATTGTTAAAATTCCTCGTCCTTTTTTCTTGACAAGCACTGCATCTGTGGACACAGATGCTATTATAAGTTATGAGTTATGAGTTATGAGGTTCGCATTTG
>JAFYLE010000021.1 GCA_017537265.1 Clostridia bacterium
GCCACGCTGGTGTCGGCCTATCTCAAAAAGCATTTGGGATACGACGGCACCCGAGGCGCGGAACGGCGCGGAACGGTCTGCGAGGCAGAGGAGGTGCGGCTGGTCTTTGAACACGACGTGTTTGAGGACGGCGGATAAGGAGACGAATGACGGAACAATATGACACACAAAAAACGGTGCGGATCGCGGGCGTGCCCAACCCGAAGCAGGCGGAATTTTTTGCTTCAAGAGCGGGCTTTACGGCATACGGCGGCGCACGCGGAGGTGGCAAATCGTGGGCCCTGCGGCGCAAGCTGATCGCTATGTGTCTGCGATACGCGGGCATTCGTTGCCTTCTTGTGCGCCGCACCTTTGCGGAGCTCAAGGCCAATCATCTGTCGCAAATGATGGCGGAATACGGCGCCTTTCTCACCTATTCTGAGGCAGAGAAGTGCTTTTCTCTTGCCAACGGAAGCCGCATTTTCTTTGGCTACTGCGCATCGGACAGAGATCTTCTCCGCTATCAGGGTCAGGAGTTTGACGTGATCGCTCTTGACGAGGCCACGCAGCTGACCGAGCGTCAGTTTTCGGCACTTTGCGCCAGCCTGCGCGGTGCGGGAGGACATCCCAAACGGGTCTATCTGACCTGCAACCCGGGCGGTGTGGGACACAGCTGGGTCAAACGGCTGTTTATTGACCGAGAGTATCGGGCGGGGGAGGATCCCGACAACTACCGCTTTATCCGCGCCCTCGTGACGGACAATCGGGTGCTGATGGAGAAGGACCCCGACTACGTGACGCGCCTCGGCTCGTTGCCCGCAAAGCTCCGCGACGCTTGGCTCTACGGGCGTTGGGACATCTTTGAGGGGCAGTTTTTCCCCGAGTTTGACGAGGACAAGCACCTTTGCGACGAGGAGGAGATCCCCTTTGGCGCGCGGTATTTTGTGGCGATGGATTACGGGTTCGATATGTTGGCCGCCCTACTGCTTGCGGTGGGAGACGGCGAGGTTTTTGTGGTTCGGGAGCTTTGCGTGCCTAACCTGACCCTCGGTGAGGCGGCGGCGCGGGTGACGGAAGCCTTTCGCGGTTTTCACCCCGAATATGCCGTGGCATCCCCCGATCTTTGGAATCGCAGGCAGGATACGGGTCGGAGCGGCTTTGAGATCATGCAGGGCGTGGCGGGAATGCCGCCCATGATCCCTGCCGATGACCGACGGGTGCCCGGATGGCGCGCCGTGCGAGAGTATCTGACGCCGCCGCCGGGGGCGCCCCGCTTGCGGATCTGTCGGGGTTGCTCCGAGCTGATCCACTCTATGTCCGCTTTGCTTTTCGATAAAACGAAGGCCGAGGACGCCGCAGGCGAGCCCCACGCCATCACCCACGCCCCCGAGGCTCTGCGCTATGCCTTAATGAGCCGCATCACCCCACCCAAAAAGGAAAAAGAAGAAGATTTCTTCTTCCCAAAGCCTAAGAAAAAAGGATTGTGGGAGTGAGGAAAAATGGAAATTTGAAAGTGACCAACGGTTCAAATTTTGATTTAGCGGTGAGTAGTTACTTACTGTTTCGGTTTACGAGAGGGTCGCTTTTTAAAAAAAGCTCCGCAAAAACTTTTGCAGATAGGTTTCGCTAAATTTTGCGTCATTTTGAGGCAGACAAACGCAAAGCGTTTGCCTGTAGCACGTGACCGTCAGCGAAAGAATGCGAGCATTCTTTCTCAGACGGACTCGTGCGCCCTCGCCTTCTCGCGAGCGAGAAGGCTTCAAAATGACTAACTCGCGAACCAAATGCTATAAAAGTTTGATCAAACTTTTTAAAGTTTGCGGGTGGAGGGCAGAGCCCTCCCTTTCCCGTATCTCACCGATAA
>JAFYLE010000022.1 GCA_017537265.1 Clostridia bacterium
GGTAAAACTGTATGACAGCGGCATTTCCGGAACCTCCATGTTGCTTTCTCAAGTCACACCGGAGGCGTGGACACTTTCTCTTTTCCTGCTTTTGCTGAACGTTCCCTTGTTTTTGTACGGCTTGAAGCGTCAGGGCGCACGGTTCACCGTGTACGCGATCTACACCGTCACCGTTTATTCGCTTGCCGCATTTTTCATCATCGACGTTTTGCCCGTGGACGTCAATTTTGCCTCGCCGTTTGCCGAGCAGGATCTGTTGCTTTGTGCGCTTTTCGGCGGGTTGATCTCGGGTATCGGCAGCGGTCTTGCCATCCGTTACGGCGGTGCCATGGACGGCATCGAGGTCATGGCAGTCATTTTTCATCGTCGCTTGGGGATCTCCGTCGGCACCTTCGTCATGGTGTATAACGTCGTGCTGTACGTCTTTTGCGGGATCATGCTGCAGAGCTGGATCTTGCCGCTTTACTCCATCGTGGCGTACGCCGCCGCGCTCAAGACCGTGGACTTCTTGGTCGAGGGCGTGGACCGCGAGAAATGTGCCGTCATTATTACCGAGCGCGCACATGAGATTTGCGCGGCGCTTTCGGAGAAGTTTGAGTCGGCAGGCACGAAGATCTCCGTCACCGGCGGCTATACCAACGAGCATAAGACGATGGTCTACTTTATCGTCAACCGTTTTCAGGTCACGCACCTCAAGGACCTCGTGCATGAGATCGACCCTGCCGCATTCATCACCATCAGCGAGGTGGCGGATGTTTTTTCCGCCAATCGCAAATAGGCGTCAGCAAGCGCTTTTGGAAAATTCGGGCGGCTTTTAGTCGGGGCTGCAAGGAATTTTTGTAAATGTCGGTTCGGTTAAGGAAAACATATTGAAGACAAAACGCCCCTCCGCTCTGCGAGGGGCGTTTGACAAACAGTTTGTTTAAAGATATAATTCCCATATGTTATTTATTTGTGAAACAAGGCATTTCAAGAAAGAGGTTTCGTATGAAATTGGAATTGTTTTCGCCGAACAAGGAGGAGATCCGTTGCCGCTTGGAGGAGGCGACCCGCCTTCTGGAGTCTGCAAAGAGCTTTTCGGACGTGCGGCGCGCGTTTGATCTGCACGCAGAACAGTCGCGCGTGGTGGACAGTGCCTTTTCACGTGCCATGTTGCGTTATCAGCAGGATCTGACGGATGAAGAGGCCATCGCTTCCTTGATGGAAAACAGCGTGACCATGCAGACATATATACGTTACGCTCCCTTTGGGAAGGCCATTGCAAATTCTCCTTTCCGCGAGGAGATCGTCAAGACCTACGGCCCCGCTCTTTGTTTGCTTTTTGAGGCGGAAGCGCGCCTTGCGGGAGTGGAGGAGGAGAAGGGCTGTGTGCCGGCCGGCTTCGATGACCTCCGTCAAGAGTATCAAATGATTACTTCTCAGATCGAGTATGAATACGAAGGGGAGCCGATCGGCCCCGCGGATTTGTTTGCGCTCATTTGGAACGGTAATGAAGAACAGGTGGAGAAAGCCCGCAAGGCCCGCACGGCAGGAATTTTGGCCAAAAGCGCGGAGTATGATCGCCTGCTTTGCGAAACGCTCGCCCGCGCTGAGGAAATTCGCGAGTTTTACAATTTGAAGTCGTATTACGAGTATGCGAGCCGCCTTGCTCAAATGCGCTTTTTCTATGATGAGGCGGACATTTTGCACTTGCTTTCACAGGTCAAGGAAAAACTGGTTCCTGCCTATCGGCGTTTGAAGTCCGAGTGGAGCAAGGAGCTTTCTCGCCCGACGCCCAAGACGCACGATGTGATGCAGGATATGCGCACGACGACCGCTGCCGTGTCGGAGAGTGCGCGGGCGTATTTTGATACGCTGGAGCAGATGGGCTGCGTTGACTGCGCCCCGTCCGACACCAAGGAGAACGGCATAGCCTTTCAGCGTTTTGTGGCAGATATCGGTGTTGCTCCGCTCATCGCCTGTGGCAGCGGCTCGTACATTGATTTGGTCAACCTCATGCATGAGTTCGGGCATTCTTTGCAGGAAAAGAACATTTTCGATTCCGATAAGAATTATTTGTGTATGACCGTCTCTCCCGATATTATGGAGATCTTCTCGCACGTTATGGAAGCCACGCTTCTGTTTTCCGGCGAGCACGTTTTTGATGACGCAAAAGCGTTTTGCGCCCGGTATTTGGAAAACGTTTTCGAGCGCATTCTTTCTTGCGCCGCTTGTATGGAGTTTGAAATGTACCTGTTTTCCGCGCCGCACGCCACGGCGGAGGAGCGCAAGGCAAAGTATGTACAGCTGTATCGCGAATACGGACAGGCAGACGGTATGGACGAGGACGACCTCATTTGCGGGTATTATCGCGAGCCCTTCTTTTTCCTCTCGCATTTCCTTCTGTTTGCGTATGTTTTTTCGTGGATCCATGCCTTGGAGTTGGTCAGACGCTTGCCGGAGGATCCCGAAGGCTTCTACGCTCTTTTGAAGGGGGTCCACGTGGACTCTTCCGTGCTGTCGTATGAACAGCTTGTCGCAAAGTACGGTATGCACAACGTCTTTCGCGAGGACGTCATGGACGAGTTCGTTTCTTGGGTCTTTGAGTTTTTAAAGCAGTAAGCAGCATGGAAAAAGCCAAACGGAATATCCGTTTGGCTTTTCTTTTTTTGTTTTTATGCCTCGAGTAGTTTGTAAAGCTCTTCGCTGACCAGACGCGCCTTGGTGACGCCGCTTGCTCCTTTGTCCTTGGGGAAGCAGTAGTAGAGCTCTTTGCGTGTGCCGAAGCTGATCACGTCGCCGATCTCGTACCAGTGGTACTCGCTGTTTAATGTGTAAGCGATCTTGGCACTGTGGAAGTACTCAAGCGTGCCGTCGGAGAGCGTCAGGCGCAGACCCTCTTTGTCCTGTACGAGCGTGCCTTCGCCGATCATGTACAGACCTTTTTGGTCGCGCATAAGAGCGACGTCCACGAGCCATTCTTTTTTGTAGTCGCCATCCAAAAGCTCCTGTTTGACACAGTCTCTCTGCCAGGCAAACCAGTCGGACACGTATTCAAATTCGCACCCGCCCTCGCTTTCCAGCGTGCCGCGCTCGGTCAGGGTGTAACGCTTGCCGCAGGCGTGGCAGATAAGATCGGTGCCTTTTCCTTCGGTTTTGTCCTCCGCGCCGCAGGCGGGACAGCGGTAGAGAACGCGGTGCAGTCCGTCTGCGCGGTACGGCTCGGTGATGAGCGTGCCGGCGGCGACCTGCTCGCGCCACGCGTCAAAGGTGAAGGCGCGGTCGATCGCCGCGTCGATCTGTTCCACGGTTGCGTTTTCCAGTTCTTCGCGGGTATACAGACAGTCCACGCGCGCCTTGACGCGCGTCTTTCTCAGTTGCAGGCAGTTGTATAAGGGGTCGCGCAGGAAGGCGCCCTCGGTCTTGACCATCAGCAGGGGAACGCCGAGTTTTTTGACCAGCCCGCCGAGTTTTCGCGGCAGTACGGTGGCGGTGCCGTCCAGGGAATAACCCGCTTCGGGGTACATGAGCACGCTTACGTTGTTTTTCTTTACCGCGTGCACGATGTCCAGCACAAGGTTGACGTCGGTCACGAATTTTTGCGTCGGAATACAGCCCATCAGACGAAGCAACCATCCTTTGCCTACGAAGGCGTCCATCGTGCAGACGATGGAGAAGGGACGCGGGTAGAAGATCTTGTAGGCGATCTTCATGTCCGTGAAGCTGGAGTGGTTCATCAGAATGAGGTACGGCCCTTTGCCCGCGCGTTCAAGACCGCTTTTGTCGCAGGAAAATTTGGTCTTCATCATCGTGGGAATGGAGAGCAGTCGCACCAGCGCACCGATGGGCAAAAAAGGTTTTTTTGGCTTTTTGCGCTTTAAGCGGGGCAGAGCGTGGGCTTGCGCATAGGGCATGACGATCTGGCGAATCTTCATAGATACCTCATATAGCGTGGGTTGAAACGGTCGTTACTATTGATTGTACTATAAATCCCGAAAAAACACAAGACGCAAAAAGCTCGTATTTTCGGTAATTTTCCTATTGACTTTACCACGCTAAAGTGATATCATATGAGCATAAATTGAATTCGTTTTGTTTACCCACGCAAGTTTTAAGGAGATTACCTATGTCGCCGATCAAAACCAAAGAAGCCAAGGAACTGTTTCGTGCCATTCTCGCGCTTGAGAGCGAGGAGGACTGCGCCGCCTTTTTTGAAGATCTCTGCACCGTCAACGAGATCATTGATATGTCTCAGCGATTGGACGTGGCAAAGAATCTGCTTGAGGGCAAGACCTTCAATCAGATCGGCAAGGAGACGGGTGCCTCTTCCGCAACCATCAGCCGCGTCAACAAGTGCGTGCTGTACGGTGGCGGCGGCTACAAGCGCGTCATTGCCCGACTGAACGCCAAGGAGGGGAAGTAATGGACGGCTTCATGAGTCTTTTGACGCGCGAGGAGCGCGTGTCCTTCGCCCTTCGCGCACGTTATCTTTCCCGCGGCTTTTCGCCGTACCGTATGGGCAAGTTTGAGGAGTACGACCTTTACGCTAAGAATAAGGACTTTCTGCTGAGTCCGCAGGTCATCACCTTCACCGATACCGATGGCAAGCTTTTGGCCTTGAAGCCGGACGTCACCCTTTCCATTGCGAAGAATTTTGACGCGGGCGTGGAGAAGCAGAAACTCTTTTACAGCGAGAACGTGTATCGCCCCACGCAGGCGGGCGGTTTCCGCGAGATCCTGCAGTCCGGCATTGAGTGTATGGGCAACGTGGGACAGCGTGAGTGCGAGGAAGTTTTGCTTTTGGCCTGTGAGTGCCTCTCTGACGTCTCGCCGGATTTCGTGCTTTCCGTCTCGGATCTTGACCTCTTGGAAAGTCTTTTTTCAAAGATGGGCATCAACGAGGAGGCAAGTGAGGAGCTTTCCGTTCTCGTGCGCGCAAAAAACGCTGCAGAGGCCGCGCGCTTCTGCCGAGCCCTCGGCGTAGAGGAGCGTCTTGTCACCGCACTTTGCACCTTGATCACCAAGAGCGCGCCGCTTTCGGAGGTACTCATTGACCTGCCCGAAGGAGTCGAGGCAAGTGAGGCGCTTTTGGGTCTTGCCGAGGCCGTGCGTGGCACCGAATACGCCGCGCGCGTTCGTTTTGATCTTTCTGTGCTTCCCAATCGCCGTTTTTACAATGGCGTGGTGTTTGCGGGCTATCTTGCAGGCGCCGCAAACGCCGTGCTTGCGGGCGGCCGTTACGACAAACTCATGCGCCGCCTGAAGAAGACGGGCGGTGCCATCGGTTTTGCCGTGTATTTAAACCACTTGCCCAAGGAGAAAGTCAATGAGTGATTTTTTGAACATCGCCCTGCCCAAGGGCCGTCTGGGCGAGAA
>JAFYLE010000002.1 GCA_017537265.1 Clostridia bacterium
CTACTCCAAGCGTCGCGTGGAAGAATAATTCCATAAAAACGCAGGTTTTCCGCAGGACGGGGAGACCCTCCCCGTCCTGCCCAACCAAAGGAGTTGCAGCCCCGCACGGACGGACTCCCTGCAGGCCCTTTGGCTGCACCAAAGCAAACGAACGTTTGCACACCGACATTGTTTTCTAAAAAAATATAGATCCACCCCACACCTTATGAAAAAGAGAAAGGAAGAACCATGCG
Source organism: Clostridia bacterium (assembly GCA_017537265.1). Lineage (GTDB taxonomy): Bacteria > Bacillota > Clostridia > Oscillospirales > SIG627 > RUG14179. Next base: position 234 of record JAFYLE010000002.1, read on the forward strand.
CCTCAGCAAAAAACTCTTGTCTCTGATTTTGATGCTCGGCATGCTTTTCACTCTCGCACTCCCCGCCTTTGCGAGGACCATCAAGGATGATTTCCACGTAGAAATCATAAAGTCCGAGTTTTACTACGACGGAAATCCTCATGCGTTGGAATTTGACGTCTATGCCTCTTGGGATCTGAGCACCCCCGTCGATAAGGGTGATTACGACATCTCGGTTTACTACTCCGAGGATCTCGGCGAAACCTGGTCCACCTCCGCACCCGAAGAGGTCGGTGAATACAAATACCGAATCGAAATTCAGGAAACCGACGCCTTCAACGCCTTTGAATCGACCGGTTATCTCATCATTGAACGCAGAAACTACACCGAAAACGACGGCGAAGAAGACGACTGGAAAGAGCCCGAGCCCGTCTATCTCGATGCGTATTTCTACATTGACTACAACTTCTGCTTCGGCTATGATCAGGAGTACAACGCCTTCATTCTGAAAGTGAAGTTCTTCGACATGGAAGGCAATGAAGTGAACATCGGAGATGCCCTTGCGGGCTACGATGCCGGTTGGTCGGACTTCGACGCCGATCCGCGCACCGCTTGGGTGGAATACTGGATCGAAAACAGCGATGATGAAAATTACCGAGTGGTAAGCGAACACATCGTCTACGTTTACGACCGCGAAGCCTGGGAAGAGGAAGAAAATTCAAAACCCGACACTCCCGTTCCCAACCCCGACGATCTCTCCATCATTCTGATGGGTGCCATTGAGTCCCACACTTATGAAGCCTACCAGCTCTTCGCCGGCGACCCCATGGACGTCTACAACGAAGACGGTGACTTTGTGGAGACCGTGCTCTCCTCCATCACCTGGGGCAGCGCGGCAAACGACAACGTGAAGGCCGCCCTCATCGCCTGGTACAAGGCGCAGACCGGCAAGACCGAAGATCCGAGTGCCGCAGACGTGGCAAAACTGCTCTCGGACGCCAACGTCTCCGAGGTTGCAAAGCTCTTTGCCTCCGTCACCCTGCCGGAGGACGCGCTGGAAGCCACCGAGTTTGAAGACGAAAGTTCCGCTTACATCTTCACCTACGAAAACCCCGGTTTCTGGCTCGTGCGTGACGCGGCCGGTTCCACCGACGACCTTTACACCAGCGCAACCGCCTACATCCTCGTCACCACCCGCGCGGACGACCACACCGTCATTTACCTAAAGCAGCCCACCGACCCTGAAGTGGACAAGAGCGGCACCACGCCCGCTCCCGATGCGGATAGCTTCAACGGCGGCGATGAAAAAGACAGTCTGACCTACGCCTACTACGGCGCACCCATCACCTACACGCTCTCCGCCCACTTCCCCGGCAACGACATCGAGTACGGCGAGACTCCGCACAACTTCCCCGGCTTTGAGTCCTACTTCTTCCGTTTTGTGGACACCCTGCCCGCAGGCCTGAAACTGGACGAGGACAGCTTTGTGGTTTACACCAACAACAGCACCGAGCCCATCTCCGACGACTACTACGACGTCACCATACTGCCGCAAAACGACGGAACGACCCTCATTCTCGTGGAATTTTGCGACCTGAAGACGCTCCCCTACAAGTGGATCGACGAATACGAATACGAGGACGAAGACGGCAACGTCACGATCGAGTCTTGTCCCGATCCCGGCTTCTACTCCCTGTTCGTGGACTACACCGCGATCGTGACCGCTGACGCGCCCTCCGACGGCACCGAGATCACCAACGTCGTCTACGGTGTGTACTCCAACAACCCCAACGGCGAAGGCTTCGGCAAGACCCCCGACGCAGAAGCCTCCTTTACCCTGGCAAACGTCATCATCAACAAGGTGGACGAGGAAGGCAATCCTCTGGCCGGCGCGGAATTCATCCTCGGCTGGTGGAGACCACGCGAAGGCGGCTCCGGAAGATACCCCGACCTTTGGGTCATCTTAAACGACGACGGAACCTACACCTACACCGTTGACTCCGACGCGGCGACCCGCTTCGTTTCCGACGAGTATGGCAAGATCCACCTGACCGGCCTGCGTCCTTGGAGCTACTCTGCTTACGAAACCAAGGCTCCCACCGGATACAACAAGCTGGACGGCGAGATCTCCATCCTCGGCTGGGATGAAGAAAACTACGCCTCCACCACCACCGTCATCAACGAGCGCGGCCTCGTGCTTCCCTCCACGGGCGGCATGGGCACCACCCTTCTGTACGTCCTCGGCGGCTTGCTCGTCGTCGGCGGCGGCATTTGGTTCTTCGTCAAGAACCGCAACAAGGACGATGACGATGACGATGAGTCTTCCGAAGAGACCAAATAAAACAGAATTTTGACCCTTTGCGGGTCGGGTAGCCGACCCGCAAGGGCAACAAGCGTGTTGCAACCCCGCTCGACGGACACCCCGCCCCCTGTTGCCCATACGGAATCGGAAAGGGAACCTTCATGGCAAAAGAAAAACAAGGCAAGAAGAAGAAGAAGAAAAAGTCCTCGACCGTCCCGCTTCTCATCGGGATGCTCCTCGGCCTTATTCTCGTGCTTTACCCTTCCCTGTCCAACTACTACAACCAATTCCACCAAAGCCGCGCCATCAACGACTACGCAGAGACCGTCTCCAAAATGTCCAAGGACGAATACGACGCGCTCTGGCAACGCGCGGTGGACTTCAACAAGGACATTCCCACCCGAAAAAACCGCTATTTGCTTGACGAAGAAACAAAAAAAGAGTACAATGCGGTGTTAAATCTGCAAAACAACGGCGTCATGGGCTACGTGGAGATCCCCTCCATTTCCGTGTCGCTTCCCATCTACCACGGCACCTCCTCCGCAGTCCTGCAAGTTGCGGTCGGTCACCTCGACTGGACCAGCGTTCCAACGGGCGGTGAAAGCACGCACTGCGTCATCTCCGGCCACCGCGGACTGCCCAGCGCCACGCTGTTCACACACCTCGACAGCGTGAAGGAGGGCGAGCTCTTCCACCTGCGCGTCTTAAACGAAACCCTGACCTACCAGGTCGACCAGATCAAGGTGGTAGAACCAAAAAATACGCAGGACCTCATCATTGAACAGGGCGAGGACTACTGTACCCTCGTCACCTGCACGCCCTACGGCATCAACTCGCACCGCATGCTCGTGCGCGGCAGACGCGTGGAAACCCCCGAGGAGGCCGTCAAGCTCTTCGTGGTGGCAGACGCCGCCCGCATTGACCCGATGATCATTCTGCCGATCATCGCCATCATCCTCCTGCTGATCTTCAGCATAGTTCTGACCATCAACGACATCCGCAAAAAGCGGCAAAACCGCATTCCAAAAAAGGCCGCATCCCCCACGACATAAACCCGAAGGAGACCATCCGTGAAAAAAGTTTTTGCCCTTCTCTGCACCGTTTTGTGCCTCGCGTTGCTCCTGCCGACCTTCGTCGCCGCAGAAGAGGCGCGTGAAGTGCGTATCTACGCCGAAAACGCCCCCAAGGTAAACGTCGCCTTTGACGTCTACCTCGTCGGTACGTTGACGGACAGCGGTGTGTTCTCCCTTTCCGCTGCGTTTGAGAACGCCCCCGTCTCCCCCAAGATGGAAGACGCGAGCCTTGCCGCAACGCTTGCCGCCTACGCGCAATCAACGGAGATCTCCCCCTACGTCACCGTTTTGACCGATGCCTTCGGTCACACGGCCTTCTCCCCGGAAGTGGACGGCGTGTTCCTCGTGCTGGGCGAGGGCTACGAGTACAACGACTACTTCGTCGAGCCGCAGCCCACTCTCTTCGCGTTCCCGAATCAGCCGCAGGACGGCATTGACATCTACTCCTTCACCATTTCTCCGAAGCTGAATATGGAACCGATCCCCACGACCAAGATCACCCGCCACGTCCTGAAGATCTGGGACGACGAAGGCAGCAAGCTCCGCCCCGAAGAGATCGTCGTCAGCCTCTTGAAGGACGGCGAGAGATACGCCACGGCGACTTTGAATGCAAAGAACAACTGGTCTTACACCTTCCTGGGTCTGGATGCACGCTGCGTGTGGACCGTAGTGGAGGAGGACGTACCGGAAGGATACAGCTTTTCTCTCTCCCGCGAGGGCGAGACCCTGATCGTTACCAACACCCTCGAAGAGGAGGTTCCCCCTCCGCCGCAGGAAAACGACCCGCCCGAAAACCTCCCGCAGACCGGCATGGTCGTTTGGCCCTTGGGTCTGTTCTGCGTGCTGTCGCTCATCTGTCTGTGCATCGGCCTCTCCCGCCCGACCAAGGAAAAAGCACAATGAAGAAATTTTCTCCCCGCGCCTTTTGGCTCTCCCTCTCCGTCGTCTTCTTCCTCTGCGCCGTCGGCTGGGGGCTCTACCTCTTCGGCGAAGAGGCGCGCGTGAACGAAACGACGGATCGCCTGCTTGCCGCAACGCAAACGGTCTTTGACGAGCACAAAGTTGCTTCCGGCACCTCCCGCGTACCCGACCACGTACTGGATCCTACGCGCGACATGCCCGTGGTGGAAGTGGAAGAGATCTCCATGGTCGCCTCCATCTCCTTTCCCACGCTGGACTTGACCCTGCCCGTGGCAAGCGAATGGTCGTACGACCTCCTGAAAGATGCGCCCTGCCGTTACAGCGGCACGCCGTATCAATCCCCCATGGTCATCCTCGGCCACAACTACACCCGCCACTTCGGACGGCTGGACAACCTCTCCGTCGGTGACAAGGTCTTCCTGACCGACGCGCAAGGCTACGTCTTTACCTACACCGTGCGCGAGACGGAGACGCTCCCCGCCACGGCGGTGGAAGAGGTCACCCTTTCCGACTGGCCCCTGACGCTGTTCACCTGCGACCTCTCCGGTAACAACCGCTTCA
>JAFYLE010000003.1 GCA_017537265.1 Clostridia bacterium
AAAAAGTTTGATCAAACTTTTATTGCATTTGGTTCGCGGAATAGTCATTTTGAAGCCTTCTCGCGCGCGAGAAGGCGAGGGCGCACGAGTCCGTCTGAGAAAGAATGCTCGCATTCTTTCTATGACGGTCACGTGCTGTCAGACAAACGCTAAAGCGTTTGTCTGACTCAAAATGACGCAAAGTTTTGCGAAACCCATTTGCAAAAGTTTTTGCGGAGCTTTTTTTAAAAAGCGACCTCTCTCGTATATGATCTCTCAGTAACTATCTCACCGACAAACTCCAATTTATCAAGTCCTTCACACTGTTTTTCAACCTATGGTTGGAAGTGGTTGACAAGGGGAGAAAATCGTGATACAATGGCAGAGTAAAATTCAAAAAGAAAGAGAGGTGATCACGGTGCAAATGAATATGAATCAAAACAACAAAAAAGCAATATTCTTCGTATGTGATGCCGTGATTGCCGAGCAGTCTCTTTCTCTGCTTGGTCTTGTCTTGTAACCTCTGCGCATCTCTTACGGGGTGCGCTTTTTTGTTGCCTTGGAAATCGTAGGTTTGCAAAAGAAACGGAGGGACTATGTACAAGATCCAAATTCACGAACGAATCGCATTTTTCAGAAAGCAAAAGGGCATGACGCAGCTTGATCTGGCGCGGGCACTTGGCGTGTCCAATCAAGCGGTATCCAAATGGGAGGCAGCGCGTTGTTGTCCGGATATTCAGCTTTTGCCGGAGATCGCCGATTGCTTCGGCATTACGGTGGACGAGCTGTTGGGTCATACCGCAGGTGACGATATAGGGGCATCATAAAAGGACAGAGATTTTCTCTGTCCTTTTTCTTATTCAAACATCATTTTATCAATATAGTAGGCGTTGAATTTGGGGTTGCCGCCGAGGTTTACAAGCTTTGCCGAGGCGGCGATGGCACGGAGCGTCTCCTTCTTGTCGGTGTCAAGAAGTGTCATGGATGCGCCGTCAAGAGAGCCGTTTCCGATGGTGCGGATGCGAGGCACCAGTTCCTCCGGAAGAAGACCGATGGCGGCGGCACTCTTAGGGGCAAGATGACTTCCAAAGCCACCGGCAATGACACATTCATCGATCTCCTCAACCGACACGCCCGCCTCGTCAAGAAGCGTCGCGATACCGGCGGCGATGGCGGCCTTAGCTAACTGAAGGGCACGGACATCCTCGGGAAGCAAGAAAATGCCGTCGAGGTCGATCTCATCCTCCTCCATAGCGCCCGTTTCATCCACAAGACCAACCGAAAGGGCGGCGGCCACGGCATCGATCAGACCCGAACCGCAAATGCCGATAGGCGGTTGATTGTCGATGGTGGAGAAGCTCAGCCTTCCGTTTTCTGCCCAAACGCGGTCAATGGCGCCCGAAATGCCCATACAGCCCGACGAAATGCCAACACCCTCAAAGGCGGGGCCTGCCGCCGTGGAAGTGACGAAAAGGCTTCCGTTCTTCAAAAGGGCGATCTCGCCGTTGGTGCCGATGTCGCAAAGCAAATAGGTGCCGTTTTTGTCGCAGATATCGGCGGCCAGAAGCGCCTCGGTGATATCCGCGCCCACAAAAGCACCCATACAGGGGGGGAGATATGCGGGGATGCCGCAGATCTCGGCTTCGGTGTCAAATAGGGTGTCCGCCTCAAAGGGGGCGGTGGCAAGAGACGAGGGATCCCGTCCCACAAGAAGATAAAGCATAGTGGTGTTGCCGCTGAGAACCAGGGCATCCACGGTGATGTCGCGATCTGCGATGGCCTTTTTCAAAAGCACCGCGATGCAGTCGGTGATCTGCTTTTGCAGTGTCGCGGACTGTCCGCGGCAGGCGGCGTCAATGCGCCCCATCACGTCGGCGGCCACACTTCTTTGAGGGTTCAGTGCCGC
>JAFYLE010000023.1 GCA_017537265.1 Clostridia bacterium
ACAGAATAGCCGAATCGCAAAGCGCCGCAATACCGAGCGTATAGCGGAATACGTTCTGCGGCTTACTTTCCCCCTCGCGGCGAACACGGATAAACGCGTTTCCGTACATTCGCTTGGTAAAGATCTCCGCAACGTCGGTGTAAGGAATACACGCAGGCTCCCCTTCACCGTCCAGCTCCAGCACGAACAGTCTGTCCGAAGTAAAGGCGATGGTGGTCTCTCCGTAATTGCCCTCTGCATTCAATTCGCCCACAAGGGCAAATATAACGGGAGCCTCCTCGGTGCCGAGAGATCTGAGCCTCTCCAGCTTATCGGAAGAAAGATGCCTGTTTACGAGAATTTCCGTATCCATGGTAGCCCTCCTATTTGTTTTTTCGCCGTCATTTTACCATTGATATGCGTATTTGTCAAGCCCTATTCGTTGTATATTTTGCAAAGAGAATCATTCTGTTGGAAAAGTTTTTTGTATATTTTGACGTTCACTTTTCAAAAGGTTGGACAAAACACTTGTTTTCCTTCATTTTGCTCCTTCTTCTGTCATATAGTGTACCAATCAAAAACGGAAGGATGTCGGCATGAATCATACCACTCAAGATACCAAAAAGCAGGGACTGACGGAGGACCAAGTAGCACGTGCCCGCCGAGAGCACGGAACAAACGCTATGACGCCGCCCAAACGCGCCGGCTTTTTCTCCCATTTCGTAAAAAATTTAGGCGATCCCGTCGTCAAGATCTTACTGGCGGCGCTGGTCCTCAATCTTCTTTTCGTTTTCCGCACGGCAGATTGGGTGGAGACAGCGGGCATTGCGATTTCGGTTTTCCTCGCCACATTTATCTCAACGGTATCGGAATACGGCAGCGAACGCGCCTTCGCGCGTTTAAACGAGGAAACCGAAAATTATTCTTGCCGCGTCAGACGTTCCGGGCGTGTGCTGTCTCTTCCTCTTTCCGAAATTGTCGTCGGCGATATCGTTCTCCTCTCCTCAGGTGATCGCATTCCCGCAGACGGTTTTCTCCTTTCGGGAAGTCTCAAGGTTGACCAAATGGCAATGACCGGCGAAAGCCGAGAGGTGGAAAAACGCCCCCGACACGGTGAAAAGCTCTTGCCCTCCAGCACGTCCGCCGTTTTGCGTGGTTGCTCGGTTCTGTCGGGAGATGCGGAAATGCAGGTTGCCACCGTGGGGGATGCTACTATAATAGGCGGTATTTCTCGCGAGATCACACTGGACACGCGAGAAAGCCCCTTGAAACTTCGTCTTGGAAAGCTGGCAAAGCAGATCAGCCGCCTTGGATACGCAGCAGCCATTCTCGTGGGACTTGCTTATCTTTTCAATGCCATCGTGCTTGACCACGGAATGAGATGGGAGGTCATATCGCTCCGATTAACCGACGTTCGCTTTCTTTTAACCACTCTTCTTGATGCCTTCACCTTAGGGCTCACCATCGTCGTCGTTGCCGTCCCGGAAGGACTTCCGCTTATGATTGCAGTAGTTCTCTCCTCCAACATCAAGAAAATGGTGCGGGACATGGTTCTGGTGCGAAAGCCGGTCGGAATCGAATCTGCGGGAAGTATGAACGTGCTTTTCACCGACAAAACAGGAACTCTCACAGAGGGGAGCATCAGCGTTTTCGGTCTTTTTACAGATAGAGAAGATACTAAAAACCTCGACACCTTTCGCCGTTCCTACCCGCAGGCCTTTTCCTTGTATCGCCTGTCTGCCCACCATAACACCTCTGCCGCCCTCTCTGGTGCAGACGTCATAGGCGGCAACGCCACGGAACGCGCTTTGCTTTCATCGGTGTCGGCATACGGCATTGACAAGATCGGGCAGCTCATAAAAAAAATGCCCTTTGACAGCGTTCGCAAATGCTCATCTGCTTCCGTGTCGGCAGACGGAGGCATCACCCTTGTCAAAGGTGCCCCGGAGCGCTTGCTCGGTCGTATACAGTTTTCCCTGGGGCGCGACGGACAAAAAATTCCCTTTGATCGTTCTGCCTTTTCTGCCCGAATGAATCACCTGACCCGATCGGGGATTCGTGTCATTCTAATCGCCTTTGCCGAGGGCATTGGAAAGGAAGATGAGGCGTTGACCTTAGTCTGCGGCGTAGCGCTACGCGATAAGCTGAGGGCGGAAGCCCGTGCCTCCGTGGCCTCGCTCCTCGAGGCAGGAATTCACGTGGTAATGATTACGGGAGACAACGTTGATACCGCAAAAAGCATCGGTGAGGCCTGCGGTATTGTAACAAAAGAAACGCCCCTCTGCATTGACAGCGACGATCTTGCCACCATGACCGACGGACGGCTGGCAGAGATCCTGCCAACCCTTGCGGTAGTGGCGCGGGCACTCCCCGGCGACAAAAGCCGCCTGGTGCGCGTGGCGCAGGAAATGGGGCTTGTCTGCGGTATGACGGGTGACGGCATTAACGATGCCCCGGCACTCAAGCGCGCCGACGTAGGCTTTGCCATGGGCAACGGCTCCCAGGTAGCCAAGCAAGCGGGGGACATCATCATTCTTGACAACAACCTATCCTCCATCGTCCGCGCGGTGCTGTACGGTCGCAATATTTTCAAAAGTATCCGCAAGTTTATCGTGCTTCAGTTGACGATGAATCTGTCTGCCGTTGGCGTTTCTATGATCGGCCCCTTTATCGGCATCGACGCTCCCGTTACCGTGGTGCAAATGCTTTGGGTCAATATCATTATGGACACCCTCGGCGGTCTCGCCTTTGCCGGGGAAGCGCCCCTTCCCTCTTGTATGAAGGAGCCGCCCAAACGGCGTGACGAACCGATCTTGAACGGCTATATGGTCAATCAGATCGTGCTTCTCGGTGCCTTTACCATAGGGCTTTCGCTGGCCTTTTTGAAGCATCCCGTTTTCACCTCTCGGTTTCGGTACGCCACGGATGACATCTACCTTCTAACCGCCTTTTTTGCCTTTTTCATCTTTGCGGGCGTGTTCAACTGTTTCAACGCGCGCACCGACCGATTGAAGCTGCTTTCCGGGCTTTCGAAAAACCGCCCCTTTCTCATTATTATGCCCGCTATTGCCGTCATACAGATCATCTTTGTCTATCTCGGCGGCTCGGTACTTCGCACCGTTCCTTTGCTCTCCGAGGAACTCAAGACTGCACTTCTCTCGGCACTTTTGGTTTTTCCCGCCGAGGCGCTTCGCAAGCTTCTTTGGCGGTGGTTTGTCAAAAAACCGAAATACTAAAGAAAAAACGCCCTTTTGGGGCGTTTTTTACGTGATATCCATAAACTCTGCCTCGGCCTCAAGGCAGATGGCGTCGCCGTCGGCGGTGCGAAAATACTGCTTGCCGTCCCGCTCGCCGTGAAGGACGGTTAATGTATGTCCAAGTGCCGCTTCACGGACGAATGACATAGTCACGCGGCGCATACGCTTGCCCGTCATATCGGGCATAAAATCGCAAAGCATATCGGGATAGCGGGTATTGTTCATATGCATATTGTAGTCGATGTCGCTGTATGCGATCCGTTGCTCGCCCGCCTTCTCAAGAGTAAGACCGCGCGGGATGGAAACGCGAATAGGGGCATCAAGCACCAAGGGAGGCTCGTGGCGGAATTCAAAGGGCACGTTTTCGATCTTTACGGGGCGGCGCGCCTCCACATCCACAAGTGCCCACATACTGGTGGCCT
>JAFYLE010000024.1 GCA_017537265.1 Clostridia bacterium
GTTGAGCGGCTCCTCGCCGGCGGCCTTCTCGTCGTCGGCGCGCGCGCGCAGGAGGTTCATGACCGGCGCCAGGCGCTCGTCGTCGGGTACGAAGCCGCCCTCGGACCAGTAGACCGTGCATTCAGGCAGCGTCACGCCCGGACGCGCCTTCGACTCGCGCGCGGCGTATACGAGCTTCACGCGGCTCTTTATCGGGAAGGCGGTGTCGTTCCACTCGCACATGTCGGAGCACTCGGCCGACTTCACGGCGCCGAGCTCCGCCGCGCGGAACGGAAGGTTCATGGTGTGGCACGCCATGTCGCCGAACCCGCCGGTGCCGACGTCGTAGAAGCCGCGCCAGTTGAACTTGTGGAAGACGCCCTTCTTGTTTCTCGCCCACTGGTCCTTGCAGGGAATCCTGACGCCGTCCGGATGGTCCACCGGATAGTCGCGGTACTTCGCCGTTCCAAGCCAGCAGTCCCAGTCGAGCTCCTTCGGCGGCGGCATGGTCTTACCGTTGGCGAACTGCTTTGCGAGGTGGCCCTGGAACCAGATGGGGCGGTCGGTCCAGCAATGCACTTCGCGCACCTCGCCTATCTCATCATTCCAAATCCACTCCGAAACCTGTCGGCACCAGTCGAAAGAGTTGCCCTGGTTACCCATCTGCGTGGCCACCTTGTACTTCTTGGCCAGGCGCGTAAGCAGTCGGGCCTCGTAGACCGAATGGGTTAGCGGTTTCTGCACATAAACATGCTTGCCCAGCGTCATGGCATGGGCGGCAACGCAGGCATGGGTGTGGTCGGGCGTGGCCACCAATACGGCATCGATGGACTTGCCCATCTCGTCGAGCATCACTCGCCAGTCCTTGAACCGGCGGGCATTGGGATAGTCGTTAAACGTCTTTCCGGCATATTTCCAGTCCACATCGCACAAGGCCACAATATTCTCCGTGCTCATCTTCTGCAGATTGCGACGGCCCATTCCGCCCACGCCTACTCCGGCAATGTTCAGTTTGTCACTTGGCGCCACATGACCGTGGCTGCGACCCAACACCACATTGGGCACTATCATAAAGGCGGCTGTTCCCATTCCGCTCTTCTTGATGAAATCTCTACGTGTGATCTTTCCCATGTTATCTTTATTAATAAGGTTACCTTTTATGCTGTTTTACTTGCGTTATTGCCCCAAATTTACAACTTTTCTTCCGAACGGCTTCCCATTTGCACGCATTTTATCAAAAAGGTATCACAATTTTTTGACAATATCCGCCCACTGTTGTCGGATTTGTGTATATTTACATAAATTTTTCCCTCGCGAGGAAAAAATATTTCCCTCGGGACGTAATAAAAAAAGCCCCTCCTGCGTCTAACGGACGTAAAGAGAAAAAAAACAGAACAAAAGCTTTCAGAAAATGGAACGCAACGAAAAAGAATTTGAACGCATCGTCCAGACGCACAAGACCACCATCTACACCGTCTGCTATATGTTCTCGAAGGACGAGGAAGAGGTGAACGACCTGTTCCAGGACACGCTGGTAAACCTGTGGAAAGGCATGGAGTCCTTCAAAGGGAACTGCAAGATTGAGA
>JAFYLE010000025.1 GCA_017537265.1 Clostridia bacterium
CATACGTGACGGTGATGATCTTCTCACCCACGGCGTTGTAGATATAATTGACATTGCCGTAGACGTCGTAAACGTAGTAGTACGTTGCGCCGTCGTAGGTCATGGAGAAGGGTCTGCCCGCCTCGTCGTAGGTGAAGTGCAAGACGTACTCAAGATTACCTTGGGCATCCGTCTTTTTCTCACAGACGAGAAGTGAGCCTTGATAGAAGTACTCCGTGCGGGCGCCGTCTACGATCTTTGCAGAGCGAAGGCCGTCCTCATTGTACTCAAAGGACATTTGCACGCCGTCCACGTTGGCGGTTGCAAGCTGACGGCCGTTCTTCCAAGTGAACGTCCTGCCGTAGTAGTCCGTCAAGGGGTTGCCTATGGCGTCGTAGGTAATCTGCTGACCGTCGTAGCTTGTCAGAAGATCTCCCCAAGAAGAGTCTGTATACTGATACGTAACGGTTCCGGCACCACTGCTCTTGGTCAAGATGTTGCCGGAGGAGTCGTAAGTGAAGACTTGAGAGCGTGAAACGCTGTGATAATTGGTTGCCTTTAAAAGCTGCCCCTTGGCGTCATACTCAAACAGCATTTGCTGTGTTGCACCCTTGTACTCCGCTATTATATTGCCATTTGCATCGTACACAAAGCGGCGAACATCTTCCGCACCGACCTGCATACTCTCCACGAGTGCGGAGGTGCGGCCGTCCTCGGTGGGGTGATCAACGTAAGTGTAGGTCGTGGTGATGGGAGTTGTAGTATTGACCGTCTGCGAGGTCACGCGGTTGAGCTCATCGTACACATAACTTTTGATCTGCGTATCGTTCTGCTTGAGGCCCACGACTTTATCCGCATCTGCACCCGTGCCGTACACGAGTTCTTGCGTGACGGTCTCACCTTCCACTTCGCAGGCAACCTTATGCTGACGGTTGTGCTCGTCGTAGAAATAATGCACGGAAAGACCCGAGGAGTCCTCCACGCGCACGAGGCGGTCTGCCGCGTCGTATTCGTAGCGGGTACTGCAGTTGTTCTCCACGTCCTCCACAAGGGCGAGGTTGCCCGTGTTGTCGTAGTAGTACATAAACGCGGGCTCAAGCGGGCTATAATCATTGTACTTAGCGGTAACTCTGCCAAGGGCGTCGTAGTCGTAAGAGACTTCATCCCCGTTGCCGTAGACAGAGCTTGTCAGCGTGCCTTGCGAGAGGTCGTAGGTATTGGTAACGAGGTTACGAGTGCCAACCTTGACATTTGCGGTGTTGCCTGCCTCGTCGTAGATAAAGGTGTACGTTGTGTCGCCCGTACAGATGGTAGCAAGGCGGTCATCGTCATACGTATAGCTGACGGAGCTGTCTCCCTGTGTGACAGACGTCAAGCGGTCGTTGTTTGCGTTGTAGGAATACGACGTGGCGTTACCCTTGGGGTCGGTCACGGAGGTGAGTGTGCCTTTGGCAGCATTATAATTATACGAAACGGTGTTGCCGAGGGTATCCGTAGAGGTTGCGGTATAATTGCCGTTTGCGGTGTAGGTCGCGGAGGACTCAAAGTATTCGCCGCCGCCCTCCTCGCGCTCGGTGCGGGCAGAGGTCACGTTGCCGTACGAGCCATAGGTATACGTCGTAGTAACGCCGCCTGCGGTCGCAGAGACGAGACGATGGGGGTTGTCCGCAGCGTAGGTGTACTCATAGCTTGTGCCCGTGGGGTTATTCTGCTTCACAAGCTCGTTTGACCCGCTGTACTCAAAGGTGCTCTCGGTCTTGGCAAGGTCGCTCGCGGAGACGATGTTGCCGTCCTCGTCGTACACGTACGAGGAGCCGAAGTTGTCCATGAACACCTGCGGGAGGTCAAAGTACACTTCGTTTGCGTTATCGTAGTACGAGAGATAGAAAATAAAATAAGTATACGGCGCGGTAGTCACAGCGACGTCAGAGACGTACTGCCAGTCGGTAGAGCCGTAGTTGAACTTGGCCTCAAATTGGTCCGTGGTACCCGTGGAGTCGTGGAACTCCAAGAAGATGGAGAACCTGCCGAAGCCTTGATCATTGGGGCGGGACATGGCCTTCGCAAAGGCGCTGAACACGAAAGTGTCGCCCGCGTTACCCGTGCGGTACACGCGCTGAACCAGGGTGCGGTTGACGCCGTTTGTTCCGGAGATCTTCCACGCACGCAAGCCCGAATACTTCTGTTCAGTAGAACTTGCCTGTCCCGTCGTATTCGGAGAGGTTTGCCACGAAGTCGGCACGGAGGAGCTGATGCTCTCCAGATTGCTATTATACAACAAATTGTAGCGGTTTGCAACGGGACTTTGTTCCAACTGCACCGCGTCAAAGTACGCCGTGCCTATCGCGTCTTCCACAATGAGGTGGGCGGTGATCTCCGTGGAGCCGGAAGGGATGAAGGCGGAAACGCTCAGGCGCGTCCAGTCGTTCGTACCTGAGAGCGCGCGGCTCTTGTGGGTTTGCAAAACGCCGTTTGCGTCCTTGTACGTGAGCCGCAAGCGCGCACCGCCGAGAGTGGAACTCTCGGTAACGGTTATCGTCTTGACGTACGCCGACAAGGTGAAGTACCCGCTTGAGGAACCGTAAACCGACTTGCGACCGAAAACGGAGGTGGATGAACTGTCGAATTTCAAAACGTAAAGACAATTTCTGTCCGCGAAAGAATCCGATCCGTGATCGGTAAATCCGCTTCCCGAATTTTCGCTGACCTCATCCCAACCAGCAATATTATTCGAAAAGCCGGGGTTTGCCAGCAGGTTGACCGTCGGCGCCTGCGGCTTGGAGGACTCGGTGATTTTTTTGTTTGCGCCGCCCGTGGCACCGTACTTATAGTAGGCGGCAAGTGCTTCGTCGGGGTAAAAGACGTTGACTGTCTGCCCGAAAGTGCCGAATTGGTACTCCACCCGATTTCCGTCCAGATCGGTCACCACCGTACGCGCGGGGGAGGCGTAACTAAAGGACAGTTTGCTCATCTGCACCCAGTCACTGCCGTAATACTCCAGGCTCGTCACCTGCTTAAGTTGCCCCGTTGAATAGCTTACCGAAACATAACTGCCGTCCGAATTGGTAATGCGGGAAAGCACCGTGTTGCCGGAGAAGGCAGAATAATTAAAGGTAGTCTGTGCTCCGTCGGGGTACGTGACACACGACAGTCTGTTGGTGGACGAATAGGCGAAGGTATACGCCCTGCCTGCGGGGTCGGTCACAGAGGACAGGCGGCCCGAGGCGTAGGCGAAGGTGTACGTGCGCCCTGCACCGTCCTTGACGGTTGAAATGGCGCCAGAGCTGTTGTAATTTACCTGAACGTAGTTATTTTCTGTGTCGTAAATGCGATAAAGTTTGCCGTTTGATTTGTAAAACTCGGAAAAGCTCCCGTCCTTTGCGGTGAGGGTGTAGAACTCCGCGCCCAAGGTCAAGGTCAGACCGAGGCCGTCCTCGTCCACGAGCTTTCCCTCGCTGTTTTCATAGAAATAGTGCTTGGTGCCGTCGGAATCAAAGAGGTAATACGGATATTGCTCTCGGATCGCCTCCTCCGATTCAAACATCGCAGAAGAGAAATTGGTCTGCCAACCGAGACCGACTTTTGTATAGGCCGTCTCTCTTTGGAGTGCGGAATTATACGCGAGAGAAATGGAGACGGGCATGCGCAAGCCGTCTGCAGAGCAGATGCTTTGCAGACTGACGAGATTGCCGCTGAAATTGTTTACCGCCACGGTGCCGTAGCGCCCTGCGGAAACGGAAGAATACGTCCAGTAGTCCTCCACGCCCATGGCGTCGCGATAATTAATGATAAATGCGGGACCGGCGGTTGCGGCTTGGTCACTGGCAAGCCAGTATACCAAGGAATTTGAACTGTCAGTGTCCGCAACGTCCACGTAAATACCGTAGTTCGCGCTGTGACCGCTTGCCCACTCCTGCACCGCACGAGTGATGTCGAGAAAATAACGACTATCTTGCGGAAGCGTGCTTGCTGTAACGTAATAGTCTAAAACGGCGCTGTCGTAACTTGGGATCGCCGCATTTGTACGACACGTGTCCTCGGCGACGTTTGCCGTATTCCAATCGGAGGTGATCTTATGCACCTGAACGACACGTCCTGCACCGCAAGCGGTATTCAGTTGGTACAGGGACAGTTTTGCCGAGACGATGCGGGCGTTAGCGGAATATTCTTTGAGCTTTTCGATCAGGTCGGCGTAAATCAAAGAGCCCACCTTAATCGAAGAACTGAAATATCCCGCGCCGATCTCACTACGGCTTGCAGAAAGATTAGAAACGGCTGTGTTGAACGCCGTACCATTGTTGCCGTTTACGTCTAATATGGCGTAGTTATCTTTTACTTTGTTAATGCTGTACTCCATGACCGTCGGGTCAAGAGTCACAGGGTATACGCGCTCGTTCGCGGAAAGCCACGCGCGGTCGGGTGTATAAGTCAGACGGTATCCGTCCCGTGCCGTCTCCATGACAACGGCAACGTCATAACTGCGCGCGCCCGAGGCGTCGAGCATATACGGTGCGGCAATTTCGATAACGGGTTTGCCGTCTGTACAAAGAAGCACCGCGCCCGACTTGGAAAGCGTTGCAGAAAGCGAGGTCGTCATAAAATATGTATAACTCGTCTCGCTCGGCAGGGCGGAAAACACGAGGTTTTCTTTAAGCGTCGTGCCGGAGAGTTCAAAGGCGAGCTTCGTATTTACAAAGACGCCCTCGTACTCTGCGGCAGAGTACATCTTATGCGGGGTGGTCAACTCTTCCTGCAATTTTTCCGCCACGGCTGAAAGGTCCATCTTCTTCACCTCGGCGGGGACATCGGCGTTTCTTGCGGTGGAAAATTTGGGCACGCTATCGCGGGTGACGAGCTCATCCGCGCGGGCAAGCAAAGCTTCGACCTCGCTTGTTTTAGGCTGGCGCGCCACGGC
>JAFYLE010000004.1 GCA_017537265.1 Clostridia bacterium
ACCACAACATCTGGACCGGCAAATACGGCAGCAGCGATTACGACGTCATCGATGTCGCCAACAAAAAAGTTCTCCTCGAACACGTCAACGTCAACTCCTTCTACGCCAACTACTTCACCGTCAAAAACGTCGACGACAAATACGACTACTACACTTACTCCGGCGTCAAGTTCTACACCTCCGAGAACTAAATAAAATCACAAAAATTAGCACTCGTCACTTGACAGTGCTAATTTTTCATATATAATAGAGTATATGCAAGACGACTTCTCCGAAATAATGCACCAACTTTCAGAAAACGCCCGCTTTTCTCTACAAAAAGCCGACCTCTACTCTAAAAAATACAACAACGGCTACATGGGCACCGAATATTTACTCCTCGGCATCTTGGCCCAAGACGCCTCAGAGGGCGCCCGCCTTCTCTCCGCCTGGAACGTCCACCTCGACGAGGCAGAAAAGGCCCTAGGCAAACCCGCCACCGATGTCCGCAATGACGGTCAAATGGCCATGATGTCTCTTTCCGAGTCTACCATCCTCACCCTTCAGATGGCCAAGAACTTCGTCCGTGACGAAGGCCTCGAGACCATCGGCACTGAACATCTCCTCTACGCCCTCATTAATCAAGGCAACTCCAACGCCGCCGCCCTCCTAGAAAAGCTAAACGTCGACCTCGACAAGCTCGCCGAAGAAATCGAAGATCTCGTCGACAAACAAGTCGAAGAATACAAGTTTAGCAAAGAAAAACAAAACTACGCCCGCAAATCTCCGCTCAAATGGCTCTCCCGCTACGGCGCCGACCTCACCGAGATGGCTCGCACCGGCAAACTCGACAACGTCATCGGCCGTGACAAAGAAATCGAACGCACCATCACCGTCCTCTGCCGCCGTACCAAATCCAATCCCGTGCTCATCGGCGAAGCCGGCGTCGGCAAAACTGCCATCGTCGAAGGTCTAGCCCAAAAAGTCGTCCGCAACGAAGTCCCTTCACTCCTCATCGGCAAACACATCTACCAAGTCGACTTATCCAGCCTTGTTGCCGGCACTAAATATCGTGGCGAATTTGAAGAGCGCATCAAAGGCATCATCGACGAGGCCGCCAGTGACGACTCCATCATTCTCTTCATCGACGAGCTCCATCTTCTCTCCGGAGCCGGCTCTAGCGAAGGCTCTATGGATGCGGCAAACATCTTAAAGCCAGCTCTCGCTCGCGGCAAAATCCGCCTCATCGGCGCTACCACTCTCGACGAGTATCGCAAAAGCATCGAAAAAGACAAAGCTCTCTCTCGCCGCTTCCAAACCGTCCTCGTCGAAGAACCCGCCCCCGGCGTTACTCTTCGCATCTTAAAAGGCATCAAAACCCATTATGAATCCCACCACGGCGTCACTATCCCCGATGAAATCCTTGAAACCGCCATCACCATGTCCGCTCGCTACATCAACGACCGCTTCATGCCCGACAAAGTCATTGACATCATCGACGAAGCTAGCGCCATCGCCAAAGTCGAGGCTGACAAAAAAGGCGGTGAGGAA
>JAFYLE010000026.1 GCA_017537265.1 Clostridia bacterium
TCCCGCCCAAAATCAAGCCGACTTTGACTTTCTTTGACCTTGAAGAAACGCACCGCAAATGCTACAATACAAACAGAAAGGTCAAAGAAAGTCAAAGAGGAGACGAACATGGTTTTATCCGAACAGATCGCACGAATGATCGAAGAGATGCTCGACGAGGCAGGCGGAAGCCTTTCCTTAGGCAGAAACGAGCTTGCCACCCGCCTTGGCTGTGTGCCGAGCCAGATCAATTACGTGATCACCTCCCGCTTCACTCCCGCGCGCGGCTACCTGGTGGAAAGCAGGCGCGGCGGAGGCGGCTACGTGCGCATCACCCGTCTGCAATTCGACCGCCGCAAACTGCTCCTGCACTTCTACGATGCGGTGGGCAAGACCTTGAGCGACGGTGACTGCGTTGCTCTGGTGCGCGCGCTCTTGAACTCGGACGCCATTACGGAAAAAGAAGCCCGCGTCATGCTCGCCATGACGGGAGAAGACGCCCTCTCTCCCCTCTCCCCCGCCGATCGGGGTGTGCTTCGCGCACACCTGATAAGGACGGCGATCCTGCGACTCGCCGCCCAATAAACCTTCCACTTGTTGTAATTTCAGAAAGTGAGTGATGAACGTGAAATACTGTGACCGTTGCGGAAACGAAGCAAACTTCTTCTGGCGCATGGAGATGAACGGACGCGTCAAGGAAGTTGCCCTCTGCCACGAATGCGCCGCCGCGGAAAAACGGCAGGAGGAACACCCTCCCGTCGAAGAAAACCCGTGGAATCTCGCCACCCTGCGCCGCGCCTCCCTGGAGACGAAGCTGCGCCTGGCAAACAAGAACGCCCCCGTCATAACCGAAGAACAAAAAACGCTCCCCACCTTAAAAGCGGAACTCAAGCGTGCCCTGCGCCGCGAGGACTACCTCGCCGCCGCAAGACTGCGCGACCAGATCCGCGTTATGGAAGGAGGTAACCAAAAATGAAAAGCGAATTTTCCGAAAACGCAAAGAAAATCATCGAATTTGCAAGTGAGGCCGCCGCGGAACTCAACCAAAGCGTCATCGGCAGCGAGCATTTGCTCATCGGTCTGCTCTCCTGCCCCGACACCCTCGCCTTTGAAGTCTTGACCGACTTTGACCTCTCCCGCGAGGCGGTCGTAGAAAAACTGGCACCCTTCGTTCAAAAGACGGAGGGCAAGCCCGAAAATCTGCTGCGCGTAACTCCGCGTGCGGAGCGCATCATCAACCGCGCGATCCAAAGCGCGGGCGCAACGCGACACCGCGCTGACAGCACGCACCTGCTCTTCGCCCTTTTGCAGGAAAAAGAAAGCCTTGCCGCGCGCCTGATGCTGGCCCTCGGTGTGGAACCCTCCGACGTACTTCGCGCGCTCAAGGACGCAATGGCGGAGGCAAAACACGAAAACACCGCCACCGAAAAAACACCCCGCAGCGAGAGCCGCACCCCAACCCTGGACAAATACTCCCGCGACCTGACCGAAGCGGCAAAGGAAGGCGCGCTCGACCCCATCATCGGGCGTGAGACGGAACTTTCCCGCGTGATTCAAATCCTCTCCCGCCGCACGAAAAACAACCCCTGTCTCATCGGCGAGCCGGGCGTGGGCAAGACCGCCATCGCGGAAGGACTTGCCCAACGCATTCTCTCGGGCGAGGTACCCTCCACGCTCTTAAACTGTCGCGTGGTGACGCTGGACCTCACGGGCATGCTGGCCGGTTCCAAATATCGCGGCGAGTTTGAAGAACGCATCAAATCCATCCTTGACGAGGTCAAGCAGGACAAGTCCGTCATTCTCTTCATCGACGAAATTCACACACTCATCGGTGCGGGCGGTGCGGAAGGTGCGATCGACGCCGCGAACATCCTGAAACCCGCCCTCTCCCGCGGCGAAATCCAGGTCATCGGCGCGACGACGCTCTCCGAATACCGCGCGATCGAAAAGGACGCCGCTCTGGAGCGCCGTTTCCAACCCGTGACCGTGGGCGAGCCGAGCGAGGAAGAGGCAATTCTCATCCTGCGCGGATTGAGAGAAAAATACGAAGATTTCCACAACGTGAAAATCACCGACGAGGCAATCGAGGCCGCCGTGCGCCTCTCCGCACGCTACATCGGCGACCGCTTCCTGCCCGACAAGGCAATCGACTTAATCGACGAAGCGCAATCGAAGGCGCGCATTGCCACCATCAGCTTTCCCGAAGAAATCCGCACCTTGGAAGCCACGCTTCTCGACCTGCAGGAAAAGAAGCGCGCGGCGGTACAGGCAGAAGAATACGAACAGGCGCAAAGCCTGTTTGAAGGCGAAAGCAAGCTGCGCGAGCGCTTGAACGAGCAAAAACGCGCATGGCAGGAAGGCAGCGAGAACGCGCGCCGCTCCATCGGCGAGGACGAGATCGCCGCCGTGGTGACCGAATGGACGAAAATTCCCGTCTCGCGTCTGCTGCAGGAAGAGAGCGAACGGCTCAAGAACCTCGAAGGCCTCTTGGCACAGCGCGTAATCGGACAAAAAGCGGCAGTAAGCGCCATTTCCCGCGCGATCCGCCGCAGCAGAAGCGGGCTGAAAGACCCGCGCCGCCCGAGCGGCAGTTTTATCTTTGCCGGTCCGACGGGCGTCGGCAAAACGGAGCTTTCCAAGGCCATCGCCGCTCTGCTCTTCGGCGACGAAAACAAGCTGATTCGCGTGGATATGTCCGAATTCATGGAGAAGCACTCCGTGTCCAAGCTCATCGGCAGCCCTCCCGGCTACGTCGGCTACGACGAGGGCGGCGAACTCACCGAGCGCGTGCGCCGCAACCCCTACTGCGTCATTCTCTTTGACGAGATAGAAAAAGCGCACCCCGACGTATTCCACCTGCTCCTGCAAATCCTCGACGACGGCAGGCTGACCGACAGCCACGGACGCGTGGTGGACTTCAAGAATACCATCGTCATCCTGACGACCAACGCGGGCGTCTCCTCCACGGCAAAAGCCGCGGTGATGGGATTCTCCAAGCAGGAGAATTCCTTTGACGTCGAAAAACGCAAGACAGAGGATGAAAAGAACGTCAAAGACGCACTCTCGCGCCTTTTCCGTCCCGAGTTCTTAAACCGTGTGGACGAGGTCATCGTCTTCAACCGACTCGACGAGCAAGCCTGCCTTGCCATCACGAGTCTGCTCTTAAAAGACCTGGAAGGCCGCGTTGCCATAACCGGCGCCAAGCTCACCGTCACCGACGAGGCGCGGCGTCACTTGGTGCAAAAAGGCTTTGACTCCGAATACGGCGCGCGTCCCCTGCGCCGCACCATTCAGCGCATGATTGAAGACCCGCTCTCGCTTTTGCTCATCGAAGAAGCTCAAGGCGCGGGACGCGACTACCTCGCCGACGTGAAGGACGGGCAAATCGTCCTCACAAAACAGTAAAACTTCATAATCATTCCATTTCCTTCTTTTTCTCAAGCGGCGGCCATCCTCCTGTGGCCGCCGCCCTCCTTTTTTCTCGACACCGTTTTCCTTGACAAACAAGCCCGCCTTCGGTATAATGACGATGTATTTTTATGGTATTCGTTTTATATAGGAAAGTATTTTATGAATAAATTTTTCTCCACAAAAGAAAAACGCGAGATCCAAAACCTGCGCGATCTCTTGCTCGGCAGTCGCGATCTGTACGGAACCAAGGACTACTTCCGTTACAAACGCGGCGGCGAGATCAAGAATATTTCTTTTGCCGACTTTGCCTCCGAGACCGAACGCCTGACCGCGGCCCTCTTTGAAATGGGCCTTTCCGGCAAGGCGATCGCCGTCATCGGTGAGACCACGCCGGAGTGGGTCATGACCTACATTGCCACCGTGAACGCGGGCGGCATCATCGTCCCGCTGGACCGCGAACTGCAACACGAAGAGATCTGCGGCTTTTTAAACAAGGCCGAGTGTGCGGCAGTGTTCCACTCCCCCGCCTTTACCGAATCGTTCGAGAACAGCCGCGACAAGCTCCCGCTCGTGCGTTACTTCGTCGAACTGCCCACCAACAAGAAAAAATACGCCGACTCGCATCCCTATGCGGAGGACGACGACAGCGTCAAGGAAGAGCCCCTGCGCCCGCAACTGCCCCTGCCCGAAGGCAAGCTGCCCTTCTCGGCCGTGTCCCTGCGCGGCAAGGTACTGCTTGACTGCGGGGATACGAGCGCCGACGACTACGAGGCCGACATGGATCGCCTCTGCGCCATCCTGTTCACCTCCGGCACGACCGGCACCTCCAAGGGCGTCATGCTCTCCCAGAGAAATCTGGTGAGTGCCATCAACTCCTCGCACAGGTCCACGGAGTTTTCCTACGACGACATCCTCGTCAGCGTGCTTCCTACCCACCACACTTACGAAATGACCTGCGGCATCCTCACGCCTCTCTTGATCGGCGCGACGGTCTGCATCAACGAGAGTCTGAAAACCGTGCTCAAGAGCATGATGCTCTACCGCCCGACGGCGCTCGTACTCGTGCCGCTGTACGTCTCTACCATTTACAAAAAGATCTGGGACACCGCGGAAAAAACCGGCAAGAAAAAGATGCTGGAAACCGCTCTCAAGGCAAGCGGTGTGACCATGAAAGTCGGTCTGGACCTGCGAAAGATGCTCTTCTCCACCGTGAGAGCGGCATTCGGCGGCAGATTGAAGATGATCGTCTGCGGCGGCGCGCCCTTGAACCCCGAGTTCGTGCCGCGCTTTGACGAATTCGGCATCAGCATCGTGGAGGGCTACGGCATTACCGAATGCGCTCCGCTGATCTCCGTCAACCCTGCCTTCGCCAAAAAGTACCACTCAGTCGGCCCTGCCGTTGCCGGACTGGAAAGCCGCATTGACGCTCCCGACGACCAAGGCATCGGCGAGATCTGTGTCAAGGGACCCAACGTCATGCTCGGCTACTACCGGGATCCCGATGCAACCGACGCAGTCATGGACGAAGAAGGCTGGTTCCACACCGGCGACTGCGGCTACATTGACGAGGACGGTTACATCTTCATCACCGGCCGTCAAAAGAACGTCATCGTATTAAACAACGGCAAAAACGTCTTCCCGGAAGAGATCGAGGAGCACCTGCTTGACATGAACCTCGTGCGCGAGTGCGTGGTGGTTGGACGAGACAACGAGGAAGGACAGACCGTGGGTCTGACCGCTCTCATCTTCCCCGACTTTGACCGTGCAAGGGCAATGGGACTCGACGACCTTACCGCCACGACCGAGGCGATCAAGAAGGAAGTCGCCATTTTGAACCGTACTTTGCCCGCGTTTAAGCAAATTCGCGGCATTGAGATCCGACAGACGGAATTCGTAAAAACCACGACCAAGAAGATCAAACGACACAAAGTCAACGAAGAATAAAGGAGACAACACCATGTTTGAAAAGATCAAAGCCCTCATCAGCGAGAAAATGGAACTCGATCCCTCCCTCATCGTGCCCACCGCTCAGTTCGTGGAAGATCTGAAGCTCAACTCCCTGGAGCTTGCCGACCTCGTGGTCCTCTGCGAAGAAGAATTCGGCGTGGAGATCGATGAAGACGACATTCACACCCTTTTGACCGTCGAAGACCTGGTAAACTACCTCGAAGACAGAGCATGAACCGCCTGAACATCGTTCTGGTCTCCCCCGCGATCCCGCAAAATACCGGCAACATTGCCCGCACCTGTGCCGCCACAGGTGCGGCACTTCATTTGGTGGAGCCGCTCGGCTTTGAGATCACAGACAAAAACCTAAAGCGAGCGGGACTAGACTACTGGCAGTATCTGGAACTGCACCGCTACAAGGATCTTTCCGATTTTTTTGAGAAAAATCCAAAGGGCGAATATTTCTTCTTCTCCACCAAGGCACAAAAGACCTACACGGACGTCTGCTACGAAGGGGACGTGTACCTCTTCTTCGGCCGCGAAGACGCGGGGTTGCCCGAAGCTTTGCTCAAAGAGCACTACGAACGCGCCTTGCGCTTCCCCATGCTGACGGGCATCCGCTCGCTGAATCTCTCGAACTCCGTTGCCATTGCCACCTACGAAGTCTTGCGCCAATGGAACTTTTCCAACCTAAAGTTGCAGGGGCGTCTGAGCGAATACGTGCCGCAAAAATAACCGCAAAACACGAAAAGAACCGTTTTTGAAACGGTTCTTTTTTTATTGCCTTTTTGAAACATGTCATTGTCTGTCAGGGTGCCGTACGACTACAATCCACGCGAAGACCCAAACAAAGGAGGTGCAATATGCAAAAGCGAAAACAAGAGGTCAAAACCGAAGACTTCCGTCTGTTTGAACTCGGTCGCGAGTACAACCGCAAAATTTCCCTCTACGAAAACGTGAGCCGAAACGAGCGATTCTACCGCGGAGATCAATGGAACGGCGTGAATGCGGGCGACTTGCCGACGCCGGTGTTCAACCTGTTCCGCCGCGTCATCAACTACTTCACCGCAACGCTGATGAACCAAAAGATCTCTC
The DNA here is from genome assembly GCA_017537265.1 of Clostridia bacterium. Taxonomy (GTDB): domain Bacteria; phylum Bacillota; class Clostridia; order Oscillospirales; family SIG627; genus RUG14179. The sequence goes on from JAFYLE010000026.1 coordinate 6,433, forward strand.
TGAAGTTCACTGCAGACGGGGTGGACGCGCTGTTTTCCGAGGACGGAAAGCAGAAGCTGGACGAGGCGTGCGAACTGCTCTCGGGCTACGCGAACTACCGATTCGACCGTGAGAGAATGACGACTTTGCTCTCCGACGCGATCCTGGATGCCGCGCTGACGGGAGACGCCTTCGCCTACGTCTGTTGGGACCCGACGCGCAAAACGTCCCAAGGGCACACAGGCGACTTCGTCACCCAGCTCGTTGACTCGACCAACGTCTTCTTCGGCGACGTGAACACGCCCAAGGTCGAAGAGCAGCCCTACATTCTGCTCTCCGGCAGAGAGCTTGTCTCCACCCTCAAGGAAGAGGCTGCCGCCTGCGGGATCTCCCGCGAGGAGATTCTGAAGATCCGGCCCGATTCCGACACCGCTTGGGGCGCGGGCGACATGTCCGAGCACGAGCTTGCCGACACGAAGGCGACCTACGTCATCAAGCTGTACAAAAAAGACGGCACGGTGCGCTACCGCAAGAGCTGCGAGGGTGCCGTCATCTGTCCCGAGCGTGACACGGGACTGACGCGCTACCCCGTCGCCCTGATGAACTGGGACCGCATAAAAAATTCCTACCACGGACAGGCGGTCGCCACGGGACTTTGCGAGAACCAGCTCTACATCAACAAGGCCTTTGCCATGGTGATGAAGCACATGATGGACCACTCCTTCTCCAAGGTGATGTACAACGCAAACATCATCGACGACTGGACCAACGCCATCGGCGAGGCCATTGCCGTCAACGGCGAGGTGGAGGGCGCGGCGCTGAGGCTGGAACCGGGCTCCATGCAAAGCGGGTTCTTGGAAGTCATCCACTTGGCACTCAATCTGACCAAGGAATTGATGGGTGCGACGGACGCCGCCCTCGGCGAGGTACGTCCCGACAACACCAGCGCCATCATCGCCTTACAGCAGTCCAGCGCCATTCCGCTGGAAAACCAAAAACGGGCTCTTTACGCATTTGTGGAAGACATCGGCATCATTTGGCTGGATTTTATCCTGCACTACTACGATGCCTCGCGCGTGATGCTCTACCGCAAAAAAGACGCACTCGTCGGCGGCACTCTGCCGACGGAGGCATTCCAAAACGTGCTCTTTGCCTGCACGGCGGAGGCGGGGGCTTCCTCCTACTGGAGTGAACTTGCCACCCTCTCCACACTCGACGGACTTTTGTCAAGCGGCCATATCACGCTGGCACAATACCTGGACCGTCTGCCGGACGGATACCTGCCCAAGCGCAGAGAACTCCTCTCCGAACTCACAGAAAGGAACACCGAAGATGAACGAAAACAAGTTTGACGCGGCAGAAGAAGTGAAGAACGCCGCAACCCCTCCCCTCTCCGAAGAGGAACGCATGACGCAGGATATTTCCACCCTGCGCTCCCTCTTCCCCGCCCTGACCCCCGAGGAGATCCCCGACGAGGTCTGGGAAAAAGTATCGGGCGGTGAAAGCCTCGCCGCCTCGTACGCGCTCTATTTCCTGACTCAATTGAAGGAAAAAGAACGCATTGAAACCCTCAATCGTGAAAACGAACAGAAGGCACTTCCCCGCATCAAAAACGACCAGGCGGGTGAGGAATATTACTCGCCGGAGGCCGTGAAGAAAATGAGCGCGGCGGACGTGCGCAAAAACTACGCTGCCATCTTAAAGAGCATGGACAGCTGGAACTGAGAAAGGAAGAACACTGATGGCTATTTCCAACTTTATCCCGACCCTTTGGAGTGAGACGCTCTACTCCGAACTCAAGAACAACTACGTTGCCGTGCGCCTTTGCAACCGCGATTTCGAAGGCGAGATCCGCGGCGAAGGCGACCGCGTCAAGATCGTCGGCGTGGGCCCCGTCACCGTCTTTGACTACCAGAAGAACAGTGACATGCCCGCCCCCGAAGTTTTGACCGACTCCGAGCGCACCCTGATCATCGACCAGGCAAAGGGCTTCAACTTCTGCATCGATTCCATTGACCTTGCACAGTCCAAAAAGACACTCATGCAGGGCGCGATGAAGGAAGCCTCCGACGCACTCGCCGACGTGGCGGACAGCTATATCTACTCCCTCACCGACA
>JAFYLE010000005.1 GCA_017537265.1 Clostridia bacterium
CCAAGGACACCACCCCCGCAGACTTCATCGCCGTCTACCGCAACCTCGACGCGGCAGAACCGAAGAAGCTCTTCACCCTCTCCATCAACGACGACGTCACCAACCTCTCTCTCGACATCACCGAGAACCCCGATACCGCTCCCAAGGACATGATCTCCTGCAAGTTCTGGGGTCTGGGCAGCGACGGTACCGTCGGCGCAAACAAGAACTCCATCAAGATCATCGGTGACCACACCGACAAATACGTTCAGGCCTACTTCGCCTACGACTCCAAGAAGTCCGGCGGCGTCACCATCTCCCACCTGCATTTCGGTGACAGCCCCATCCGTTCCACCTACTTCGTCTCCAAGGCAGACTTCGTGGCTTGCCACAACCTGTCCTACGTTGACAAGTACGACATCACCAAGGACATCAAGGACGGCGGCACCTTCCTCCTCAACACCCACTGGACCGAAGAGGAAATCGAAAAGAACCTGCCCAACAAGATGAAGCGCGACCTCGCAGAGAAGAACGCCCGCTTCTTCGTCGTTGACGGTGTCGGTATCGCCCGCGAGATCGGCCTCGGCAACCGCATCAACATGATCCTGCAGTCCGCATTCTTCAAACTCGCCGCCATCATCCCGCTGGATGAGGCCGTCGGCTACATGAAGGAAGCCATCGTCAAGTCCTACGGCAAGAAGGGCGAAAAAGTCGTCGCCATGAACCAGGCCGCCGTCGATCGCGGCATTGAAAGCCTGAAAGAGATCACCGTCCGTCCCGAGTGGAAAGACCTGCCCGTCGAAGAGACCAAGGTTTGCGTCGATGCCGAAGGCAAACTCGGTGAATACGTTGAAAACGTCCTCATCCCCGTCAACGCCCAGAAGGGTGACCTGCTGCCCGTCTCCACCTTCGTGGAAGACGCAGACGGCATCATCCCGCAGGGCAGTGCCGCCTTCGAAAAGCGCGGCATCGCCGTTGACGTTCCCTGCTGGATCCCCGAATACTGCATCCAGTGTAACTTCTGCTCTTACGTCTGCCCGCACGCCGCCATCCGTCCTGCCGTGATGAAGGCTGAGGAAGCTCCCGAAGGCATGAAGCTTGCCGATGCGACCGGCCTTGCCGGCTACAAGTTCGGCATGACCGTCTCCGTGCTCGACTGCACCGGTTGCGGCTCCTGCTCCAACGTCTGCCCCGGCAAGAAGGGCGAAAAGGCTCTCGTCATGAAGCCCCTCGACACCCAGCGCGACGAACAGAAGTACTTCGCAGAATCCTACAAGCACGCCGACAACGAAGAAGTGCTTGCCAAGTTCAAGCCCAGCACCGTCAAGGGCAGCCAGTTCAAGCAGCCCCTGCTTGAGTTCTCCGGCGCATGCCCCGGCTGCGGCGAAACTCCTTACGCAAAACTCATCACCCAGCTCTTCGGCGACCGCATGTTCATTGCCAACGCCACCGGCTGTTCCTCCATCTGGGGCGGTTCTTCCCCTGCTTCCCCGTACACCGTGAACAAAGAAGGCAACGGTCCTACCTGGGCAAACTCCCTCTTTGAAGACAACGCCGAGTACGGTATGGGTATGGCAGTTGCAGTTCTGCAACGCCGCGAGAAGCTCGTGGACATCCTCAAGGAGATCCGCGAGAATTCCAATAACGAAGCCATCTGCGCCGCTATCGACGCCTGGATGGATGCCAAGGACGACGGCGAAGCCTCCAAGGCTGCCAGCCGCGACCTCATCGCACTGCTGGAAGGCTGCGATTGCGAACTCGCCAAAGAAGCCCTCGCTCGCCGCGACCTGTTCGTGAAGAAGTCCATCTGGATCCTCGGTGGTGACGGCTGGGCCTACGACATCGGCTTCGGCGGTCTGGACCACGCCATCGCAAGCGGTCTGGATATCAACATTCTCGTCTTCGACACCGAGGTGTACTCCAACACCGGTGGTCAGGCCTCCAAGTCCACCCCGACCGGTGCGATCGCTCAGTTCGCAGCCGCCGGTATGGAAACCAAGAAGAAGGACCTCGCCGCCATCGCCATGAGCTACGGCTACGTGTACGTTGCTCAGGTCGCTATGGGTAAGGACTACAACCAGTGCATCAAGGCCTTCACCGAGGCCGAAAGCTACAAGGGCCCGTCCATCGTCATCGCCTACGCGCCTTGTATCAACCACGGTATCAAGATGTCCAACTCCATGGCAGAGACCAAGAAGGCTGTTGACGCCGGCTACTGGCACATGTTCCGCTACTCCCCCGCCCGTGCCGCCGCCGGTGAAAAGGCATTCGTCCTCGACTCCAAGGAACCGACCGAGTCCTACCGCGACTTCATCCTCGGTGAGACCCGCTACGCGTCCCTGACCCGCTCCTTCCCCGACCGCGCAGAGAAACTCTTTGCCAAGGCCGAAGAAGAAGCCGCCGCGAAGACCGCACGCCTCATCGACCTCAACAAGTAAGAACTTGTAAACGAAAAGAACCGCGCAAAAGCGCGGTTCTTTTTTTGCCCAAATAAGCGTCGGGCAAAAAACGAAAGACGCGAAAAAGCGGTGCGAAAGATGGGACTTCGCAAATTTTGCTCGTTTCTCGGTTTACAGAAAGTGAAAAATGTGGTACACTCTTTGCAAGAAAGAAATTCCAAAGTTTGAGTTCTATATTATATTAAGGAGAAAATCTGCGATTATGAAAGTAAAGAAAAAGCAAAGATCCATTGATTTTGCCACCGTCGCCATCCTTGCCGTCTGTGCCATCTTGGTCATCGGCGGCGTGGTGCTTGCTATTATCAACCCCGGCGCAAACTCCCCCACGAACAAGACCGACAACTCCAACGACGACCCCATTAAGGACATCTCCACCGAGGTCAAGTACAATCCCCCCGCACTCGACGAGGACAAGACCTACTTTGCCGACATCGTGGTGAAGGACTACGGCAAGATCACCGTCAAACTCGACCAGAAATCTGCGCCGATCACCGCGGCAAACTTTGTGGATCTCGCCAAAAAAGGCTTCTACAACAACCTGACCTTCCACCGCATCATTGAGGACTTCATGATGCAGGGCGGCGACCCCAACGGCAACGGCACCGGCGGAAGTGAAAACTCCATCCTCGGTGAATTCTCCGCAAACGGCGTCAACAACCCCCTGAAGCACACCCGCGGCACCATCTCCATGGGCCGTCGCGGCAACGACTACAACAGCGCCTCCAGCCAGTTCTTCATCGTGCATAAGGACTACCCGTCCTTAAACGGCAAGTACGCCGCTTTCGGCAACGTGACCGAGGGTATGGACGTGGTGGACGCCATCTGCAAGGATGCAAAGCCCTCCGACGACAACGGCACCATCCCCCAGAAGATGCAGCCCGTCATTGAGAGCATCACCATCCGCGAAGAATAAACGAACACAGTCAAAAAAGCACCGCAACGCGGTGCTTTTTTGTTTTTCCTATGCGGCGTGGACCTTGAGCACGCAGACGGACATATCGTCGCGCACGGCTTTATGATGGCGGACTGCGGCGTCCATAAGGTATTCGGCGAGGGCGCGGGGGTCCCTCTCCTTGGCGAAGGCAAGCTCCTGTGCAAGCCATGCATCGCTCTCCTCGCTCGGCGCAACACCGTCCGAATACATGACCACGAAATCGCCGTCCTGCAAGTGCAGGCTCGTCTGTGCGGCGCTGACCTCCCCCAAAATACCTGCGGGCGGAGTGCGCGACTCGATGCGGTAAAGCCCCGTTTTGCGACGGACGTAGCTTGCCGCCGCACCCGCCTTGATGAAATTCGCGCGGGCGGTGTAAAAATCCACCTCCAACAGATCCACGGTGGAAAAGCGCTCTTCCTTTTGCGAAAGCAAAAAGCGGTTGAGCATTTCCAGCGTCACGCCCGCCTCTCCGGAGAACGTGAGCAACTTCTCAATAAAAATAGACGAGAGGCGCGAGGTAAACGCGGCGTCGCGTCCCTTGCCCATTCCATCGCAAATGAGCGAATAGAAAAAGCCGGAATCCGACTCGAAAAATCCCGTGCTGTCCCCCGAGACCGTCTGCGACGGCGCGGGTCGCGTGAGGCGCGCGCAAGAGAGCTTGAGTGCTCGGCGGCGGTGCAAGACCATGGTACAGTCCCAAAGCGGCTCGCGAAACTCCGGCGGATCAAAAGAGAGCCCAAGCCGTGACTCCAGCCCAGACAACAGCTCGTCGGTAGAGATGGCAACGCAGGAGAGGTCGATGCCGGTCACGGTCAAGGTGGTATCTCTGCCGAGCGAGACGACCGCCGTTCGAAAACGAATGCCCAACTCCTCCAAAAGTTCTGCGGCCAGGCGACTCTGCTCGTCCGAAAGACTCTCTTCCCGCCGCAGGCCCTCCGCCTCCTCCCGCAAAAGTCTGGCGACGGAGGCGTATTCCCCGCAAAGCAGAGACGCAGGCGAGCGGGTCGCCTCGTCCTTCTCACAGGCGATACGGTACAGACGGTTGACCTCCGCGCAGAGTGCCTCCGCACGCTTGCAACGGCTCTTAAAATACGGCTCCAGATCTGCGGGGGTCACGGCGTGGCTCTCCGCCAAACGGCGGCTGAGTGCATCCAGCGCCGAGCGGGTGAGACCGTAATTCTGCTCCCAACAGTCCGTGGAGCAAGAGCAACGCGCGCAGACGCGCTCCTCCGCCTGCCGAACGAGGCGCGCTGCAAGCTCCCCCTCCGCTGTCAGGCGCACGTCGGTCGCCATATAGAAGACCTCGGAAAGCGAGGAAAACGCCTCAGACAGGCGCACGAGTTTTTCCTGCAGTCGCTTGCCTGCGTGCGAAGAGACCGGCACTCCGCCCTCCTGCAACGCGGGCAGAACGTGCGAAGAGGTGAACGCAAAAAACAAAAAGAAAAACACGTGGGAAAGAAGCAGATCCGCCGCGCAGGTGACAAAGGAATTCAGCGAAGAAAAACACAGCAGAAACAGTACCGAGGAAAGAAACGAAAGACAGGTGGCAAGCGCACGCGAGTGCAAAAACGAAAGCGAAAACACAAGCGCACCGACAACCAGTGCAAGGGCAAAAGCGGGGCTTTGTGCCGCAAAGCCAAACAGCGCGCCGCACAGAATACCGTAAAGTCCGCCCTTATTCATCGTGACGCAAAGCGTGAGAAACGACGCCGAAAGAAGCGCGGGAGAAAAGCCGAGGAAGCTTACATCGCGCAGGGAAAACAAAGCGACACCACCGAGACAAACGTAAGAGAGAGCGCGCCAAAGCTCCACTTGGCTCGGCAACAGATACAAAGAAAACGCCCCCTCCTCGCGCTTATTCTCCCGTGCAAGGGCGTGTACGTACACCCCGCAAAACGCGAAGACCAACGCCGCGCAAAGAAGTGCTCCGAAAAACGCCGCGACGAAAACGCCCTCTTCCGGCGGTGTGCAAAACACGGTATAAAGCGCCGAGAACACGGCGGAGATCAGCGCGCGCCAAAGCACGTTTTCCGTCAGTTTTCCGCCGCCGACGAGTGCGCGCAACAAAAAGAGCGCAAACAGAAACACCCAGAGCAGCAGCGTGTGCGGCAAAAAGCAAGCCCCGACGAACACGCCCGCAAGCACCGCGGCACAAAAGCCGAACGAGGAATACTCGTGTGAGCGGATCTTCAGCGGAAAGCCGCCGAGCGCGCCCACGAGGGCGAAGGGCACGGGAAACGTCTCCATAAACAGTTTTGCCACCGTGGAAAGTGCAACCAGTGCCGAAAAAGAAAGAAACGTCAAAAGCGCCAGAAAGTCCGTGGAAAGACGGCGTTCCTTCTTTGCAAGATCCTCCACCACCGCCGTCCAAAAGCCCTCCGTCAAACGGTGAAAAAAGCGCGAGAGCCACGAAAGCGGCGCGCTCATTCCCTCTTCCGTTTGCACGGGGCAAAGGCCTTCTTCTTCGGCTGTGTTTTGCAGATTTACGTTCTCTTGCATGTGCGTTTCCTCTTCCTTTGTTTTGGGTAACACGATTCTACGACCGCACGTGCAAAAGAGCTGTCGAATGTCGGGGGAGGAAAAGCACTTTTTTGCTCTGCCGAAGAGGGATTTTGTAAGAGAAACTTTTGAAAAAATTCCCTCTTTACATTTTACTTCCTTTATGTTATACTAAATTCCGCTTGGGCGCAGTAGTCGGCGTCACCTGCCCTCTGCCGGGCCCGATGCAAATCTATTTTTTTGAAAGGTGAAACTACCATGATCGCAAAGGACAAGAAGACTAACATCATCACCACTTACGCCAACCACGAGGGTGACACCGGTTCTCCCGAGGTCCAGATCGCCGTTCTTTCCGCCCGCATCGCGGAACTGACCGAGCACCTCAAGGCCAACCCGAAGGACCACCACTCCCGTCGCGGCATGCTCAAGATGATCGGTCGTCGTCGCGGCCTTCTCAACTACCTCATGAAGAAGGACATTGCCCGTTACCGTGCCATCATCGAAAAGCTCGGTCTGAGAAAGTAAAAACAATAAGCCATGCGGTATGGGCTATCCCATACCGCATGCTTGCGATTTCTGTTGTGTTAGCAGTTAAAGGAGCGCCGAAGCCTTCGACCCTGCTTTAAGTGCTAAAACAGCGGGAATCAAACACGTATTCAAAAGAAAGGAAAATTACCATGTCTGAGTACCGCAAGTTTGAAACTACCCTTGCCGGCCGTCCCCTGATCGTTGAGACCGGCAAAATCGCACAGCTCTCCAACGGCTCTGCCCTCGTGCGCTACGGCGACACCGTCATTCTCGCCAACGCCACCGCAAGTGCAAAGCCCCGCGACGGCATCGACTTTTTGCCCCTGTCCGTCGACTACGAGGAACGTCTGTACGCCGTCGGCCGCATCCCCCACAGCTTCCTGCGCCGCGAAGGCCGTCCCACCGAAAAGGCAGTCCTGACCAGCCGCGTCATCGACCGCCCCATCCGTCCGCTCTTCCCCAAGGATCTGCGCAACGACGTTTGCCTCTCCCTGCTCGTTCTTTCCGTTGAGCCCGACAACCTCCCCGAGGAAGTTGCCATGCTCGGCGCCTCCATCGCCCTGTCCATCTCCGACATTCCGTGGAACGGCCCGATCGCGGGTGTTCTCGTCGGCCTTGTGGACGGCGAGATCGTCATCAACCCCACCGCCGAACAGCGTGAAAAGTCCACTCTGGAACTGACCGTCGCCGGCAGCGCCGAAAAGGTCGTCATGATCGAAGCGGGCGCCAAGGAAGTCGATGACGACACCATGTTCGACGCCATCATGCGCGCGCACGAGGAGATCAAAGAACTCGTGAAGTTCATCAACTCCATCGTCGCTGAGATCGGCAAGCCCAAGTTCGACTACCCCTCCTGCAAAGAGGATCCCGAGCTCTTCGAAGCCATCAAGGAATACTGCATCGAAGACGTCCGCTTTGCCATGGACACCGACGACAAGAACGTGCGCGACGAGCGCATGCTCCCCATCACCGACCGCGTGAACGAGAAGTTCGCCGATCCCGACGATCCCGCCCGTGCCGGCCAGATCGCCGAGTGCCTCTACAAGCTGCAGAAATACGTCGTCCGCCGCTGGCTCTTGGATGACGGCAAGCGCGTCGACGGCCGCCGCCTCGACCAGATCCGTCCCCTCTCCGCGGAAGTCGGCATTCTGCCCCGCACTCACGGTTCCGCCCTCTTCTCCCGCGGCCAGACCCAGGCCATGACCATTGCTACTCTCGGCTCCCTGTCCGACCAGCAGTTGCTCGACGGCGTGGACGACGAAGAGTTCAAGCGCTACATGCACCACTACAACATGCCCGGCTACTCCGTCGGCGAAGCCAAGGCTTCCCGCAGCCCCGGACGCCGCGAAATCGGTCACGGCGCTCTTGCCGGCCGTGCTCTGGAACCCGTTCTGCCCTCCGTGGAAGAGTTCCCCTACGCCATCCGTCTTGTGAGTGAGATCACCTCCTCCATCGGTTCCACCTCCCAGGCCTCCATCTGCGGCTCCACCCTTGCTCTGATGGACGCCGGTGTTCCGATCAAGGACATCGTTGCCGGTATCTCCTGCGGCCTCATCACCGAAGGCGAACGTTGGATGACCATGATCGACATCCAGGGCGTGGAAGACTTCTTCGGCGACATGGACTTCAAGGTTGCCGGTACCAAGAAAGGCATCACCGCCATCCAGATGGACCTCAAGATCG
>JAFYLE010000027.1 GCA_017537265.1 Clostridia bacterium
GGTGCGCACCCGCCAAAGCGGTTGCAGTTACGGCGTGCGACTGGATGCGACGAAAATTGAGGATGCAATGGAGTATTTGCGGTCGGCCGGGCTGAAGACGGAGGTCACATGATTTATTTTGATAATGCCGCGACTACCTATCCAAAACCGATGGGTGTGTCTGCGGCCGTCGTCAACACACTCATTACGCCTTTCGGAAATGCAGGGCGCGGCGCACACGCCGCGGCCCTGCAGGCAGCGGATGCCGTTTTTGAGGCCAGAAAGGCGCTTTCGGACTTGTTTGGGTTGTCAGACGAGCGGAGGGTTGTCTTTGCCAAAAATGCAACGGAGGCGCTCAATCTGGCCATTTTGGGTGTTTTGGGAAATCGGCGCGGCAAAGCACGTGTGGTAACGAGTGTTTTGGAGCACAACAGCGTTTTGCGTCCGCTTTATCATTTGGAGCGCTGCGGGAAGATCAAGTTGTCATTTTTCGTGCCGAGTGAAGAGCCTGAGGTGTGCGAGAAGAATTTTCGGGCCTGTGTGTCGTCCGGTGTGGATTTCGTTGTCCTGACGGCTTGCGCAAATACGACGGGGCTCTCTCTTCCGCTCGGCATCCTTTCCGATATTGCGCACGCCGCAGGGGCTCTTGTTTTGGTGGATGCGGCACAGGCGGCGGGGCATCAAAAATTGACGTTTTCCTCTTGCCGCGCGGACTACGTCTGCGTCCCTGCGCACAAAGGGCTGTACGGCATCACCGGGCTTGGTGCGCTTTTGGTCGGAAAGCGATCACCCGTGCCTTCACCGCTTTTGTTCGGTGGCGCAGGGTTTGATTCGCAGAGTCGCGAAATGCCGAATGAACTTCCGGAGCGGTTGGAGGCGGGAACCGTGCCGATCCATGCCTCGAGTGCGTTGTGCGCGGGGATTGGGTTTGTTGAGTCGCGCGGTGTGGAACAGATCGGAGAGCGTGTGGCTGCGCTTTCTGATGCGTTTCGCGCCGGGCTTTTGGATATGGGTTTTTCGGTTTACAGCCCGCGCGGCGCGGTGATGACGCTTTTCAACGTCGATGATCTGCAGAGTGCAGACGTTGCGGAGAGACTTGATGAAAAGGGGATCTGCGTGCGCGCGGGTTATCACTGCGCACCGCTTGCCCATGCTTTTCTTGGCACTCACAAACGCGGCGCCTTGCGTGCGTCGTTTGGCGCGTTTAATACGTTCGAGGAGGTGGAAAGCGCTCTTTCTGCTTTGCACCATCTGTACCGAACATAGAAAAAGAGCCACCCTGCGGGTGGCTCTTTCAAGTTTGTTCTTAGTGAACGATGAACATTTCGGTGTCTTTGTCAAACAGGTGCAGACGGTTGACGTCGAATGCGATCTTGATGTCGTCGTCGGCCTTTGCCTTGGTGCGGGAAGAGACGCGGGCAACCAGAGTCTGGTTTTCGGTTGCTTGCAGGTACAGGTGGGTTTCTGCACCCATAAGCTCGGTGACGTCGACGTGAGTGGAGATGACCCAGTCGGGCCACTGGCTCAAGTACATCGGTTCGTCGTGGATGCACTCGGGACGGATTGCACCGATGAGTTCCTGATCCACGTATTCGTCGAGTTTGCCGTTCACGTTCTTTTCGGCGGGGAGTTTGAATTCGTGGCACTTGACTTCGTCAAAGAAGGTGAAGTAGAAATCGTTGCCGCGCTTAATAAGCTTGCCGTCGATGAAGTTCATTTGCGGAGATCCGATGAAGCCTGCAACGAAGATGTTGTTCGGGGTATCGTACAGACGTTGCGGGGAGTCGACCTGTTGGATGATACCGTCTTTCATAACGACGATGCGGCTTGCCATGGTCATAGCTTCGACCTGATCGTGGGTAACGTAGACGAAGGTGGTGCCGAGACGCTTGTGGATCTTGGTGAGCTCAACACGCATCTGTGCGCGGAGCTTCGCGTCGAGGTTGGAGAGCGGTTCGTCGAGCAGGAAGACCTTCGGTTCGCGGACGATAGCACGGCCGAGAGCAACACGCTGGCGCTGACCACCGGAGAGTGCCTTCGGATGACGGTCGAGCAGGTGAGCGATGTCGAGGATGCGGGCGGCTTCGTCGACGCGACGCTTGATCTCTTCCTTCGGAGTCTTGCGGAGTTTAAGACCGAATGCCATGTTTTCAAACACGGTCATGTGAGGATACAGAGCGTAGCTCTGGAACACCATTGCGATGTCGCGATCCTTCGGTGCAATGTCGTTGACCAGACGGTCGCCGATGTACAGTTCGCCTTCAGTGATCTCTTCGAGACCGGCGATCATGCGCAGAGTGGTGGTTTTGCCGCAACCGGAAGGGCCGACCAGGATGATGAATTCCTTGTCTTTGATTTCGAGATTGAAATCGGAGACTGCGGTGACGCCGCCGGGATATTTCTTAAAAATGTGTTTCAGAGTCAGACTTGCCATGTGTTCCTCCTTCTGATGGAAAAGTACTGAGTTATATAGCATTTTTAGCTTTTTATATCATAGCAGAAAAGGCAAAAAAAGAAAAGAGTCATGCGCGACAAAGTTTGCCCTTCACTTTTGTGCACTTTATACAAAAATAAACGAAAAGTTATACATATCGAGATCTGTAAAAAGAAAAATGCACGGTATTCCGCGCATTTTTAAGACTTAATTGAAAGCAAATATAAATTTAAACTTCGATGGAAAACAATAAAGTTTATGGTAAAAATGATGGTTTTCAGCAAAATGCCTCAATTTTCACCCGATTTAGTCGGGCGTCCGCATTCTTGCTTTTTGAATCACTTGCCTGTGCCAAGGAAAAGAACGTCACCAGGCATGCAAAGCAGAGGATCAAAGCGGAAAAGGCGATCTTTCTACGCTTCATAGCGCAACTCCTCTCGGTGGATCGTTACGCTATATAGTGTTTGTAGAAATTAACAACCAATGCAGTCAAATAATTGTAACTGTCAGTACCTGCCGCCTCGCCTTGCGACTTGAGGTAGGTGTTGTTCAGATCGTCTGTCACGTCATAGAGCACTTCGTTGCGGTTTTGGCTCCAAAATGATTCCCATGCTTTTAATTCACTTCGCACGTTCTCGTTGAGTTTTGATAAGATTTCATTGACCGTTTCGGAAATTGCGGCCGCATATTCGGGATTTTCCGTTTTCATTTTAGCGATCGTTTTGTTCAACTCATTTACGATCGTTTCCAGGGCGCTGAGGTGCCCGGAGTAGCGAATATAACTGTTGGTGGACGCACTGCAGACCGCGAAAGCCACGAAGTTTGCTTCATCCTCCGAGGCGATCCCGTGGGCATGTGCGCTTTCATGCGCAGTGAAGTAGGGGATCTTGTAGTCGGGAACGTGAACGGTGAC
>JAFYLE010000028.1 GCA_017537265.1 Clostridia bacterium
CCTCACGCAGGGCGCGCTTGGCACCGCCGCGGAAGAGGTGGGAGAACCACCGCGCGATCCACAAAAAAGGCAAAAGAGGGGGACATTTTTTAAGGAAGGGGTAGATTTTGACCATCTGCCGATAGGGCGGAAACGCCCGATACAGAAGATAGCCAAATCGGCCGCCGTGCTTGCCCTGATTGAGGGCAACGTAGTTGAGCTTGCTGCCGTAGGTTCCGCCGTAGAGAACGAAATGCTCGGCAAGATCGAGGAAGGAATCCTCGGTATATGCGCCGCCAAACCAGCGACGGCAAAGACCGACGGCGGTCTTATGGAAGGCAGCAATGCCGCCCGCCTCAATCATCGCCGCCCGTGCTTCCTCATCGTGGGGCAAAGTCTCCAAAATGTGGAGGTCAAGGAAGGAGCGAATGCCGCAACCGCCCGCGGCAAAGTGCTTGGCCATATGCGCCACGTGATAGAAATAGAAAAAATCGTCACGGAGGGCCATAGTGTAGTCCTTGCCCTCAACGGGAAGAGCATAATCCCAAACCGACGCAAGGAGCGCGTGGGTCTGAGTCACCAGCGTGTGCTCAATGAGGGTGAAATGAAGCTCGATGTGGATGCCGCCCTCGGAATAGAAAGACACGTCGTGAGTGGTGCGGAAATTGGCCTCGTATCCGTTTTGTTCCATACAAACCACAGCGCGGTCAAAATCCTCAGCGCGCACCAAAACGTCCACGTCACAGCTGGTTCTCATCCAGGGCTCGGGATAGTAGTCGCGAAGCACCGCGCCCTTGAGGGGAATATGGGGAATCTCGGCGCCCGAAAGAAGGTCACAAACCCGCTCCTTTTCAAAGGCAAGTCCCTCGTGGCGAAACAGTGCCAGCATATGAGCCTCGGCAAAGGGGGTGTATAGGTCGGAAAGACCCTCTTGAAAGAGGGCGTAGCCCATAAGATGCGCCAAATCGTGCTTTTGACCCGCCTCGAGAAGAAGCGCCGCGCGCTCACGCATAGTCTCGCGGTGCTCGTCAGTCAAGGTTACCTCGTCCGATACCGCGCGGCCGAGCAGGGAAAAAAATGTATCAAGAAATCTGCGATCCATAGATGACTCTTTTCATAAATTTAGATTGGGAAGGTTGTTAATTTTTTTCCTCGGCAGGGGCATCCTCCGCTTTTAGATCAAGGGCCTTCATCATAGTGTCAAAGGCGGCTCGCTTGTCAGGGGTAATTGTCTGATTACGCGCCATCTCACGAAGAGAACGCTTGGCGCCGCCGCGGAAAAGGTGGGAAAACCACCGAACGATCCACAAAAAAGGCAAAAGAGGGGGGCATTTTTTGAGGAAGGGGTAGATGCTGACCATCTGTTTATAAGACGGAAACACCCGATGCAGAAAATAACCGAATCGGCCGCCGTATTTTTCCATATGCAAAGCCAAATGATTGACCACGCTTCCGTAGGTGCCGCCGTGCATAACGAAATATTCCGCCAGATCCAAAAAGGGATCCTCGGTATACACGCCGTCAAACCAGCGGTGGCAAAGGGCAATGGCGGTCTTGTGGAAGGCGGAGATGCCGCCCTCGTGAATCAGCTGCATTCGC
>JAFYLE010000029.1 GCA_017537265.1 Clostridia bacterium
TAGCGTTTTTGGTGACACCTTGAGGGTGATCGGTATTTCTGAAAAACAATAAAAAGCAGCCCGATTAGGGCTGCTTTTTTAGTGCTCGTCAGGGCTGTTTCGGCCTTTTCGCATTGCCTGCGCCGCTCTGTTTTTTCGGCGGATTTTGTGTAGGGGCGTTTTTCCTTTGCGTGGGTGTTTTTGGGGTATTTGCGCTTTGTACACCCTGCGGGCGCGTGAGTTGTTGCGATGTTTTTTTGACGGGTGCCGTGTCGCCTTGTGCGGGGCGTTTGACGGTTTTTTTCGGCAGACTGCCCTCTGCGGGGGAGGCGAGGTTTTGCATCGTGCGTCTGCGTTCGGCGGCGGCCGCGCGGCGCGCGCGCTCGTCGGCGCGGCGTTGGGCTTCTGCCTGTTCTTTTAAGTGTCTTTCGCGTGCCTGACGGAATTCTTCTCGGATCTCGGCGTTGCGTTTTCTTCTTGCCACGCGTAGGGTCTCAAAATATTCTTCCTGCCGCGCTTTTTCCTTTTGGATCAGTTCCTTTTCCAGACGTTTTTGCGCTCTTTTTTCCTTTAAGGTCATGCCGCTTTTTCTGCGGTGCTGGATGATGAGCAGTATCACGCAAACGGCAAGAAAACCGAGGATTGCAAGTGCGATGATGATGAGGATCATGCGCACGAGCGGCAGTCGCAGGAAGGATTCCACGCTGTCAAGCAGGGCAAGGGAGGTGGATTGCGTAAGGGAGCGCTGTGCCACCAGCTCCGTTTGACCGATGTATTCACCCTTGTAGTAGAGCTCGAGCGAACCGTAGGAAGTGCCCTCCACAATGGGTGCCGTCAGCACTTCTTCGCGCAAAAAGATGCGTTGTTCAATGTCAGTCACCGCGTTGTAGCCCACGGGCAAAAGCGCGTTCACGTTGCTGCCCGCGATGAGCAACACGTGGTCGTGCGAGTCGGAGAGTCGCACCTCCACTTCGCGGATCACACTCTCTTTTTTCAGAACGGTGGTAACTTCGAAGGCCTTCTTGGCGAAGTCGAACATCTCTTTTGCATCGAGAAGTGCGGAGTTGTTCTTGTTTTCGTCCTTGTAGCCGCCCGCAACCAGGACGAGGTTGATGGCCCCGCCCGCATCCAATACGGAGGAGACGCAGTAACCGCTTTCGGGCGTGTAACCGTGGTTGATGCCCATGGCACCCTTCACGTAGTAGCCGAGGTCGGTGCGGGGGTTTAAGAGCAGGTTGGAGTTGGTGAGCACGCGAACCTTGTCGCTCTTGTTGGTGATCGGCACCTCAAAGCGCAAGAGGGAAGCGGTCTGCATATAGTCGTTGATCTCGTACGCACGCGCACAGATCTTTTTTATATCGGAAAGGGTCGTCTGCGCCGCGCCGTTGTGTAAGCCGGTCGGGTTGCAGAAGAGCGTCTCGGTGCAGCCGAGTTCGCTTGCGCGCTCGTTCATGCGGTTGACGAATTCGCTGACGGAGCCGCTTACCACGCGCGCAAGCACCGTGGCGGCGTCGTTTGCACTGCCGATGACCATGGCGGAAAGCAGGGTGTCAAAATCCACTACTTCGTCCACCTGCAGACCGATTCCGTTGACGGAAAGATCGTCTTCGGAAAGAATCGTGATGGGTACGTTGGTGCCGAGGGTAGCGCGGTATTCGTAACAGAGAATAGCCGTCATCACCTTGGCAAACGAGGCGGGATAGATCGGAAGATCGGCATTTTTTTCGAATAAAACCGTCTCGTACTGCAAATTGTAGATGATAGCGCATTCGGAAAGCGGCGTGGGCGGAGGATACGAGGTGTCGTCTGCGCTCAGTGCATACGCGTTAAGAGGTGCCAGGAGTAAAAAGAGCGCAAGGAAGACTGCCGCGCTTCGCGCGGAAAAACGCTTCATGAACGCTCGTTTTTGCATGACGGTTCCTTAGAATTTAAAGTTTTTGACTTGTGCTGTGACCGAGCAGTTTCTCGGCCTCTTTTTTGTTGCCTGCGGCAAGGAGCGCGCGGATCTTGGAGGAAGAGATGACCTCTCCGCGCTCGTCACGGACGGGCGGCAGGACGAAGAGCTGCGCGCGGTCTTTCAAAAGATCTTTGAGCTCCTCCGCGCCCGCGCTTCTGCCTTTGCCGAAGCGGTAGTTAAAGCCGCAAAACACGGCCTTTGCCTGCAGGGTGTCAAGGAGGATCTTTTCAACGAATTCTTTCGGTTCCAGTTCTTTTAAAAGCGCAAAATCGTACGTGAACAGAAGTTCGATTCCGCTTTCTTTCATCAGACGCGCTTTTTGGTCGTCGTCGGTGAGCATCTCACCCTTGTCGGGCGGATTGACGAAGCAGAAAGCGGCAGGGGTGAGCCCCTCTTGTTTCGCGTAGGCAACGCAGGCTTTCGCAAGGGTTTTGTGTGCGCGGTGAAAACCGTCAAAATTGCCGAGAATGACGGCGGTTTTGGCGGTGTATGAAACGTGTGGGTCTGCGAGGATGCGCACGGGTATTCCTCCGAAAATGATTCTTTTTTGTAGTGTACCACAAATCGACACAATGTGCAAGGGTGAAGGTGGTGCAAGAGTTGACAAAAAGGCAGGGAAATACTATAATGAATGTATCAAAAATAATGAATGAGTGTACCTACGGTACACTCGGAAAAGAAGGGATCTAATTTGAATATTATCGTTGACTCCAGAGAAAATATTGCCCGCCGCGCGGCGGATTTGTATAGCGAGGTCCTTGCCTCCAAGCCCGATGCGGTGCTCGGTTTTGCCACCGGTTCCACTCCGCTGGATCTGTATGCCGAACTCATTGCCCGCGTAAAGGCAGGAAAGCTGTCCTTTAAGGACGTCACCACGTTCAATCTGGACGAGTACGTCGGCCTGGAGCCCACGCACGACCAGTCTTACCGTTACTTCATGGACAAGAATCTTTTTGAACACATCGACCTCGATTCTAAGCGTGTCAACATTCCTTCCGGTATCGCCGTCGGTGAAGGGGAGAGTGCCGCGTATGAGGCAGCCATCGCCGCCGCGGGCGGAATTGATATGCAGCTGCTCGGCATCGGTCACAACGGTCATATCGGCTTCAATGAGCCGAATACGCCCTTCGGTTCTCTGACCCATAAGGTCACCCTGACTGACTCCACCATCGAGGCGAACTCTCGCTTCTTTGCCTCCCGTGACGAAGTGCCGAAGGAAGCCGTCACCATGGGTATCCGCACCGTTATGAACGCCCGCCGTCTCGTGCTCATCGCCCTCGGTGAAGGCAAGGCGGAGATCATTAAGAAGACCGTGCAGGGCCCCGTGACGGAAGAAGTGCCCGCCAGCGTCCTGCAACTGCATCCCGACGCTTATATTTTCGCAGACTTTGAGGCTGCCAAGTACCTGTGAGCGCCGCCGAGTCCTACCGCCGTTTTTTGGCGTGCGTCAAAGAAGACGCGCTTTTAACTGAGCTTCGTTCTCTGGAAGGGAATGAGGCGGAGATCGCCGCGCGCTTTTCCGAGGAGTTGTCTTTCGGTACGGCAGGTCTGCGCGGCATCATCGGCGTCGGTACCAGCCGTATGAACGTATACACGGTCTCCCGTGCTACTTTTGGCCTGTGGGACGTCGTATCCGCGCGCGTTGTTGACCGTGTGCCCGTGTTCGTCATCGGGTACGACACCCGCAATATGAGTGATGTATTTGCCCGTCGCACCGCCGAAGTTCTGGCTTCGCGCGGTGCGCAGGTCTATCTTGCCGCCGAGCCCATTCCCGTGCCGTTCGTGTCGTTTGCCACGCGCGCACTCGGGGCAGATGCAGGCGTCTGCATCACCGCAAGCCACAATCCCGCAGCCTACAACGGTTATAAAGTTTTCGATTCCACCGGCAGTCAACTGTTGGAGGACGACGCTATGGCCGTCTCCCGCGCCGCCGCGGAGCACGACTACTTTGAACAGGTCGTCTGCGGCAAAGGGGAGATCGCACAGATCCCGCAAAGCGTCATCGACGCGTATTTTGCGGGTCTTTCCTCGCGTTTTTCAAAGCGTGAGGAGGAGCTGACGGTTGTTTACACCCCGCTTTGCGGCACCGGCCTGCGCTTTGTGCCGCGCGCCTTAAGCGACGCCGGTTTTTCCGCGGTGCACCTTGTGGAAGCACAGGCGCGTCACGACGGTAATTTCCCGACTTGTGAGAAACCCAATCCGGAAGTTCGCGCTTCTTTAAAACTTGCTGAAGAACTCGCCGAAAAAGTCGGTGCGGACGTGTTTCTCGCCACCGACCCGGACTGTGACCGCGTCGGCGTCGGCGTCAGGGTCGAAGGCGGCTACCGCCTTCTCACCGGCAACGAAACGGGCCTTCTGCTTATGGATCACCTGCTGTCCGAAGCAAAAAAAGCAGGCAGATTGACTCCATCTACTTTCGTTTGCACCACCATCGTTTCCGCTCCCATGGCAGACGCGCTCGCCGCATCTTACGGCGTCACGCTTTGCCGTACCCTCACCGGCTTTAAGTATATCGGTGAGCAGATGGGCAGACTCGAGCGCGAAGGAAGAGAGGAGGACTTCCTCTTCGGTTTTGAAGAGAGCTACGGTTGCGTGGCGTCGACTGCCGTGCGAGACAAGGACGCTTGCGAAGCCTGCGTGCTCGTTTGCCGCCTTGCCGCCGCACTCAAACGCGAGGGCAAGACCTTGGCGGACGCGCTCAAGGATCTGGAAGCGCGTTTCGGCGTTTACCGCAACGATTTGAAGAATTATGAGTTTACCTCTCGCGAGGCGGAGGAAGCGAGCAAACGGACGCTTTCTTCTTTGCGCAGTGGTTTCCCGCAGACTTTCGCGGGCTTTGAGACGACAGAGGTCTTTGACTGCCTGAACTTGGTCAAGACGACTTCCGACGGCAAAACGGAACCGATCCTTCTGCCCCGTGCCGACGTGCTTTCCTTCTCGTCGGGTGAGCGTGCCCGCGTGATGATGCGTCCTTCCGGCACCGAGCCAAAGGTCAAATTGTACTTGTTTGCTCATGCAAATACCGAGGAGGAGTGCGACGGGATCCTCGCGCGTCTCTCCGAGTATTCCGACAGTCTGTTCGGTTGATGACAAACGATTGAAAAGAGGTTTTTATGCACATTGCGTATGACGCGGCACCGCTTGTCAAAAAGCAAAAGAGCGGCGTCGGCTTTGCACAGGCCGACGCGGTTCTGACCTTGTCGCGCACCAAGACGGAAGACCGCTTTTCGCTGCTCTACTTCAGCCTGCGTGCCCCGAAGAAGAAAAGGGGATATCTTGCAAGCTATCTGCGACCGAACGTGGAACTCGTGCCGTGCCCTTATTACACGGGGCGTTTTTACCGCGCCACAAACGGTCTGTTTCCTCTGCCGTTTTCCATGTTTTTCCCTCGCCGTGCGGATGTCACGCACTTTTTCGATTTTCTCATTCCGCCCGGAGTGCGCGGAAAGACCGTGGTCAGCGTGCCGGATACCGCGTATCTGCATTATCCGGAATCCGTCTCGCCGCTCAAGCGCCTTTTGTTGAAATGGAATATGCGTTCCTCCCTTCGCCGAGCAGACCGCATCTTGACTGCAAGTGAGTACATGCGCGAGGAACTTCTGGCTTATTACGGCATTCCCGCGGAGAAGGTGCGCGTGCTTTACAACTCCGTGGATACCGCGCGCTTTAAGAGCGATCTTGATCCCGCCCGCGTTTTGCACATGCGGGAAACATACGGCATCGGCGGAGAGTATATTCTGTACATGGGCGCACTCGAACCTCGTAAGAACCTCTCTCGTCTCGTGGACGCATATGCGCGTCTCTGCCGCAGACACGGGGACGTGCCCAAACTCGTGCTTGCGGGTCGTCGCGGCTTCCGTCACGAGCATTTGGAGCGCAAGGTGGCGCGTCTCGGCCTGACGGACAGCGTCATTTTCTGCGGTTATGTCGCAGAGAAGGATAAGCCCTATCTACTCGCAGGCGCGCGTCTGTTCGCTTTTCCGTCCTTGTCGGAGGGCGTGGGTGCTCCGGTCTTGGAAGCAATGGCATGCGGCACGCCGGTTTTGACGAGCGACCGCGGTGCTTTGCCGGAGATCTGCGGTGACGGCGCCCTGTTCGTCGATCCGGAGGAAACGGATTCCATTTACGAAGGACTTGTCACACTTTTGTTTTATGAAGAGAAACGCTTGGCCATCGCGGCAAACGGTGTCGAGCGTACAAAGGACGTGCGTTTCTCACGCACCCAAAACGCAGAGGAACTTTACCGTATTTATCAAGAACTGAAAGACTGATCCCGATTTGTGAGGTAGTTATGAGAACAGTGGGTCCGGCCGAGGACGGACGTGTGAGTAAGGGAAGAGCCGCAGACAGGCGGCAGAACCTTCTTGCGCGTTTTGCTGCGTTATCGGGCATCGGTCTCAGCCGTGAAGACACACTTTTGGCTCTTTTAACTGTCTCTCTGTTTTTGCATTGGATTCTTGCCTGCGCGGTCATTTTCTTCACCGCAGTGCACGTGGCTTTTTTTGAAAAAAGTATTTTTAAGGATCTTTCGCGCCGCACGTCGTCTCTCTTTTTGTTTGCGCTTTTGGCGCTGTTTTCACTGTTTGGCCTTTGCATCGGCAACGTGATTTCCGCGCTGTTTTTCCTTGCCATTGCCATTGTCGCGTTTGTGGCGTTTTGGCTTCGCTCGTGTATGAGCTTGCGCCGTTTCGAGCGCTTTTTGGATATTTCCGTTTTTATGGGCTTTTACTGTGCTGTCTACGGCATCGTCGACGCGTATCTGTTTCACGCATCGGACGCGGATTACCTCATGCAAAGCAGCATGAACAACGCTAATTATTACGGCCTTCTTCTCGTTTTTCTCATTTTAACGGCACTGTACCGATTGGAAGAGACCCTCTGGCAAAGCCGCGTCGGTTTTTACCTTGGCAGTATTTTCGTCAATTTTATCATGCTCCTTTTGACGGAGAGCGTGGCCAGCCTTTTCGGTCTTGTTTTGGGCCTTTTGTGTCTTTTGGTTTTCTACCGTCATTATCGGGTGTTTGCCGCATCGGTCTTCGGTTTGAGTTCACTGCTTTTCGGTTGGGCGTATTTTGCGGATGCCGCTTTTGAAGCCCGTCTCATCTATCCGATCATGGAGCGTGTAGAGCTTTGGAAGATCGGATATCGCTCCTTTGAAAGTTCGCTTCAAAATACCTTTTTCGGTCAAGGACTTTTCAGTTACCAAGGCATTTGGGACTCTTCTTCACACAATTTTTGGGACGTGCGCGGCGTTGTCCCGCGTGATTTCCAACCGCATTGCCATAACCTGTATTTGGAAGTGCTGATATCGGTCGGCATTATCGGCTTTTTCTTACTTGCCGCATACGGTGCCGTGCAGGTCTTTTCGCTTTATCGTATGAGCCGTGTACATAGTCTTCGTTCGCACACTTGCTTTTTGCTCGTTCTCATGGCCACCGTCTTTTTTGCCGGTCTTGCGGACGTCTCCATTTTTTGGATGCAGAGCGGCACTTGGTTTTTGCTTGCCTCTGCGGCAAGCGGCATCGGGGCAGGGGAGCACGTTGGCTAAATTTGTTTCTTGCAAATCATCTCGAGCTTTGATAGTATTTACTCAGTACACACGATCATGTTAAGGAGACTTTTATGAAGCGTTTTTGTTCGTTGGTTCTCGTTTTCGCTTTGGTTTTGCCGCTTGCGGTCGTTACGACGTATTCGGCAACCGGCTATGAGAATGGATTTGATTATGAAAGGATCAATTCCAAGACGGAAGCACGCATCGTTGCTTACCACGGCTTGGGAGAGGAACTTGTCATTCCCGAAACGCTCGGGGGTCTTCCGGTTACGGAAGTGGCTGACAGCGCCATCGCCTGTCAGGCGGATACGCAGGTGACCACGCTGTCTTTGCCCGCATCGCTTCGCGTTTTTACGGCAAACGCCATTACCGGCAACACTTCTCTTGAGTCCATTACGCTTGCTGAGGGCAACACGAGCTTTACTTTGCGGGACGGTGTGTTGTATAACGCCAGCGGCTCCACGTTGGTCCTGTATCCCGCAAAGAAGGCGGATACGGAGTTTTGGATGCCTTTTTCGGTCAAGACGGTCGGCACTGCCGCGTTTTACGCCGCAAAGAATTTGAAGAGCATTCATTTTTCCGACAAATTGGAAACCGTCGAATCTCCGACTCAGACCAATTTTGCGGGCGCGTTTGAGAATTGCACGTCCTTAAAGGAAGTGTCTTTTTCGCTTTCGTTGAAGAAGATTGGCGACTACGCATTTATGGGCTGTGACTCTTTGGAAAAACTGTTCATTCCGTATTCGCTCAACAAAGTAAAGATCGGCAACGGCGCGTTTTTGAATTGCCCGAATTTAAAGCGTGTCGATCTGTATCATAACGTAGAGTCTATCGGGGTGGAGGCATTTGGCTTCGAGAGCCGCTTGAACGGCGCGGAACTCATGCAGACCACCAAGGTGGAAGGGTTTGAACTTTGTGCCGTCCCCGGTCCCGGTGCGGAGTACGCCTCCTCTTGCGGCCTTTCCTTCATTAAGATGCGCGTGACCTCCAACTTTATGGACGACGTGCTTTTGATCGGCTCTGTAAACGCTTTGAGCGAGAGCGTCGTTTCCGGTCCTGCCGTCACTTCGCTTTCAAGCGCGACGTATCAGGACGTTATCAACCGTTATTTTTCCACCGCCACCGGCAACCTCGGCTGGAATTTGGCACTTTCCGCCAAGGCGGGACAAAGTGTTCCGAGCGAACTCAGCGAGAGCGTGTTTTGGTCATTGTCTGCCTCTTCGTTGAAGAACAAGCGCGGCGATTGTTTCGTCTTTGCTTTGAATGAGGACGGCACGTTTGAGTACGTTCCCGCTCTTGTGGGACTTGCGCCGGATACCTGGGGCGCCGAAGACTACCGCATCTGCTTCGGCAGCGATACGCTCGGTGAGTTTTTTGCAGTCAGTCACGCGGTAAATCCGGGAGAGCTTACGGGTGACGAGGCGGTTGATATTTCGGATTTGGCAACGCTGGCACAGTTTGTTGCAGGTTGGGACATTCAAGTTTCTTATTTGAATTGCGATGTTGACGGAAACGCCGTCGTGGATATCTCCGATCTTGCTGCGCTCGCGCAGTCGATCGCCGGTTGGGATATGGAGCTTGTCGGCTTCGGCGCAAATGTTTAAGGCCAAAAACTTGCCTGCTTCCTATTGACGCATAAGCGTTTTCTGTGTTATAATCAATCAGAAAGTTTGTTACACCCTTTTTTCTATGAAATGAGGTATCGTTATGAAGAAATTTATCAGCGTGTTTTTTGCAGTGCTGTTCGTGGTGTTGAGCGCCGTCAGCGTTTCCGCCGCAACCCGTAAGGACGTTTTGGATCTCGCGAAGGAAACCATTCCTGCCGAGTACAACACTTATCACATTTGGGCAGAGAACATTCTCGGTCAGTACGACCTTTCCGAGGAAGAGTGGGACGAGGTCCTTGCACTTCTGAAGGAAACCGCCGCCGTTTTCACTGAAGACAACGGTAAGTCTTTGCACCAGTACACCGGCGACAAACAGAAATTCGCACTCAGCGTGCTGGACAAGTTCTGCGAGATCACCGGTTCCACCTACATCGTTCGCACAGCTGCCAACCCCAAGCACAAGGGCGACAATGAAGTCCTGCTTTACAAAGCGGACGGCGCGCTTGTCGCACTCATCGACGGCGACTTGACTCCCGATACCACCGGCGAGGCCGACGGCACTCTGTGGCTCGTTCTCTCCGCAACCCTGATTACGCTTGCCGGCGCTGCCTTCTTTGTGGTTCGTCGTCGCGAGTCCAACGTGGCATGAGCCGCGCCAACGGAAAACAATCAAAGCTTATCACAAAGGGCGTGCTGTTCTGCACGCCCTTTCTGCTCTTTTTTGCAGCCGTTTTGTGTTTTGTGCTTTGGTTGAATCAGTATCTTTTGGTCAATTCCGAGGTGTCTTTGTACGTTGACCTGCTGTTTCGCGGCGGCGGGGCAGACGGCACGGTTGTCGTCGGTCCTGCGGACAAGATCTCTCCCTCCACCCAAGAAGGGGAGATCATCGAAGGTGAATTCGTAACCCCCTCTTATGCCAGTCAGTGGGCCACCTTGAACGTGGACGGTTGGCAAGCGCGTGATCTTCCCGTGTATTACGGTAACGGTTCCGAGGTCTTGCGTGAGGGCGTGGCGCAGGCGCAGTTTTCGCGCTTTGCCGGCCAGAACGGCAAGCTTGTATTGTCCGCGCACGTCAACCGCGAGTTTTACGAGATCGAGGACGCCGCCGCCCGTTTTGAAAACGGCGAGGAGGTGCTCGTCACGCTGGACACACTTTGGGGAACGTACGTTTACCGCGTGAGCGAGGTCATCATTTTCGGTCATCGCGACGCCACACCGCTTTTGCCCGCAGACGGAGAAGAGAGCCTTTTCTTCTACACCTGCTATCCGCGCGAGAACGCCTTGGCATACAAGACCGAGCGCATCGGTTTGCAGTGTGAGCTCGTCTCCGGCGCAACTTGGGAGTATTACGTCAATGAATAAGTTCGCATCGATTTTTCGCCGTGTTTTTAAATGGCTGTTTGCCGTTTTGTTCGTGCTCTTTTTTGCAGTCTCTGCGTGTCTGAGCACAGTTGCGTTCTCGTTTTCCGATCCTGCCGCATTGGCGGACAGCGTCGTGAACGGGGAATATCTTTCTATCGCAAACGCTCTTTGTCGAGAGTCGTTTGAGGATTTGTCATTGATGTACGGCGTGCCGGAAGAGGTGCTTGCGGGCGTTTTGGAGGCAGAGGCAGAGAGTATTTCTGCGTTTGCCAAAAACGGTGTCAAAGATCTTCTTGCCGCAGTTTTTGCGGGCGAGGAGTACGTGCAAAGCGAGTTTGACGCGGCGCCCTTCGTTGCTGAGATCAATGCATACGTTGCCGGCTTAAACGGCGTTGACGTCGCGGAGGAGACCGTGACGGAGATCGCTTCGGATTGTGCCGATGTGATCTCTTCGTGTTA
The DNA here is from genome assembly GCA_017537265.1 of Clostridia bacterium. GTDB lineage: Bacteria > Bacillota > Clostridia > Oscillospirales > SIG627 > RUG14179. The sequence continues at coordinate 10,916 of JAFYLE010000029.1, forward strand.
TTCTCCTATTCGCGAGGGTATCTTTCGCGAGGTGTTTGACGGCGTCTTGGGCAAAATTCCAAAGGTCGTCTATTCACTTGCTTCCACCGTCGTTTTTGTGCTGGACGCCCTCACCGTCATCTTCTTTGTTGCGGCA
>JAFYLE010000006.1 GCA_017537265.1 Clostridia bacterium
GCGAGTCCATCCTCGCCACCATCTCCGATGCGCGCCGCATGCTGATGGAAGCGGGCGTTTCCAACTCCGCAAAGATCTCCCTTGAGGTCTCCCCTGCCATTGAGCAGAAGCTGGTGCTTGCAAAGATCCTGCGTTCCACCGACAACGAAAAAGATCTCTCCCGCGGTTACATCGGCACCCTGATGGGCTTTGACATCTACGTGACCAACAACATTCCGCAAAACGACGACGGCTCCTGGCGTTGCATTGCCAGAACCTCCCGCGCCATCTCCTTTGCGGAGCAGATCAGCGCCGTCAAGGCCTACGAACCCGAACTGCGCCACGGCGACGCCGTCAAGGGTCTGCACCTCTACGGGGCAAAGATCGTCTACCCGAAGGAAATGGTGGTTCTCAACCTGAAGACCGCCAACGAATAATCATGACGGCCCGCGACGTTTACAACCGTTCGCTCGCCCTCATACACGAGCACAACTCCGACGGCCCTTACGACACCTTGGACTTTCAGAAAGCGGCACCGGAACTCATCAATCTGCTCTGCACGCTCCTGGAGGAACTGGACCTGCACATCAAGGGACAGAAGTTCCACGAAAACGCACTGACTCCTCACACGATCCAAAGTTTGGACGACGAGGTCCTCTTGCACCCCATTTTGTGCTCCGCCGTACTGCCGCTCGGACTCGCGTTTCTCTTCCTTACGGAAGAAAACAGTTCCCTTGCGGGGATATTCTTCAAGCTCTACGAATCGGAGCGTGAATCCCTGCGCCGCCGCTTTCTGAAAGGAAGACGGCACAAGATCACAAATCTCTACTGATGGCGCATGCCGCCGGAAAGGAACAGTATGGCAAAAAACGTTTCGCTGACCCTAAAAGAATTCGGCGGTCTGCACATCCCCGAGGCGGGAGAAATGCCGCTCGGCAAAAACGAAAGCCCCAACATGAAGAACTTCTGCATTACCCCCTCCGGACAGCTGAAACTGCGCGAAGGCTACCGCGTCCTGCATGAAAAAAACGGCGCGGTACGCCTTCTGTGGCAGGGCACGCTGAAAAAACAGTCCTTCCACCTTGCTCTCATCGGCACCGAGCTCTACCGCTCTGCGGACTGCTTCCAAACCTTGGAGAACATCGGCACCCTTGAGGGCGAGGACGAGGTCTTTGCTCTGGAGTTTCGCGAGAAGCTCTACCTCTTCAACGGGACGAACATCCACGTCTGCGACGGGGAGAAGATCGAGATACTCAAACCGTATCGCCCCCTCATTCGCATTTCCTCTCCCCCCGCAGGCGGAGGGATCCCCTTTGAAGACGTAAACTTCCTGACCGCAGAAGTACGACAGACCTTCTCCGCCGACGGAGATTCGCTGGACTTCTACCTCGCGGAAAAACGCGTGGAAAGCGTGGACTACGTCCTGCGCGACGGTGTCAAGCTGAAGCCCGAAGAGGACTACACGACAGACCCGTTCTGGGGCTACGTCACCATCTTTGGCGACAAAGATGAAAACGCGGTGAAAAAGGGCGTCAACAACATTGAGATCGGTTACACCCTCTGGAACTACTACCCCGAGACCGTCGAGCGTTGCCGCTACGGCGTGGTGTTCGACAGCCACGTATTTCTCTACGGCAACTCCTTCAATCCCGCCATGCGTTACTACACGGGTCTGGTTGACGGAATGCCGTCCATGGAATACTTCCCCGCCTCGCACTACTCCATGGTGGGCGGCGGTGAGCAGATCACTTCCATCGTGCGCCACTACGACCGCCAGATCATCTTCACCGCGCACGAGGCATTCTACTCTTATCCGGAGACCAGAGTGGACGAAACGGGAAAAGAATACACCTCTTTCCCCATCTACACCCTCTCTGCCATGCATGGAAACTGCGTAAAGGGACTGAGTCTGCTGCTCGCAAACAAGCCGCTCTCCGTCATGCCCTCCGGACTCTACCTGTGGAACAACACGTCTGTGCGTGACGAAAGGAACGCCTCCTGCTTTTCCGCGCGCATCTCAAAGGCGCTCAAGTCGGAAAACCTCGGAGACGCCCGTCTCTTTTTGCGCCACACGACGGGTGAGCTTTTCCTCGTGCTCTCGCGCGGGATCTACGTATACAACTACAAAACGGATCTCTTTTACTACTACGAGGGGTACCTGCCCACCTGCATGCTGGAGGACGACGAGAAAAACTTTTTCTTTGGAACAGAGGACGGAAAACTCTGTCTCATCGGCGGAGATATGGACGCAGGCGTGGATATTGAAGCGCACTGGGAAAGCCCCGCACTCACCTTCGGAGACGAGACACACACCAAAAACCTCTCCGACCTCACGTTGCTTTTCTACTCAAGAGACGGCGCCGCCCTCGACGTCTCCTGGCATACGGACATGGCAATGAGTCAAACGCGCCGCCTGTACATTCTGCCCACCCCGCTCGTCACGCACGGGCTTCTGTGCACCATGCGCTACAAATTGCGTCTGTATGCCAAGCGCTTCCGCCACTTTTCCCTCACCATCTCGCACCCGAAAGGGTCCGGCGACCTCTGCCTGTCGGCGCTGATCTTACGCGGGCGCATCAACGACCAACATTCTTAAAAAAGGGAGTTTCACATGACGACCAAAGAAACCGCGAGCGCGCTCTGGCAAAACCTGAATCAGGGGCTTGACGCGCTCTATCAAAAGTACAAAAACTTAAAAGCGTCCTCCAAGACGGACTACGAAGCAAAAATTGCGGCAGTGGACCCGCAGTACGACACGCTGAAAAATCAGGCCGCAAGCCAAAACAAGATTGCCAAGGCCAACACCGACCGCCGCATGGCAGAAAGCGGCCTTGCCGCCTCCGGCGAGGCGCTTCGACGCTCACTGTTGCAGGATGCAGCCCTGCAACAGAACCTGACCTCCCTCGACCTGAGCGCACGTGCGGAAAAAAGCGCGCTCAGACAAGACTACGACAAAGCACTGCTGGAGCTGGAGGCAAAAGAGCAGGACGAAGTGTCAAAATACACCTA
>JAFYLE010000030.1 GCA_017537265.1 Clostridia bacterium
GATGTCGTGAATGAAAAAGTTGGTTTCTTCGGTCATGCCGATCTCCTCACTTTAAAATAAATCTTGATTCAAACGATTTGCCACGCGCTCATATCCGAGCACTTGCATAACGTCATACAAATCGGGCGAGTTCTTACGGCCGGTCACGGCAAGTCGCAACACAGCGGAAATATCACCGACGTGACCGCGAAATGCGTCCGGATTCTGTTTGTAATCCTTGGGGCGGGCTGCATATCCCATTTCCTCACCCATCGTACGGATCTTATCAAACCACGTATCGCGGTCATCGTCTGCCGAATACAACGCGCTGTAACGAGAGAGGATCTCTCTTGCATCTGCACGGACCGCTTCATTTTCCGGAAGTTCATCTTCCACCTTATAGAGGTCATCATAGAAAAATGCCATTGCCTGCGGCAATTCGGAAAGGCGGGCAAAATCCTTGCGCGGCTTTTCCCCTCCGCGTCCAATACCGAGATACGCTTTTGCGTATGCGGGATCTTGTTCAAGACGGGAGGCAAATTCCGCATCGTACGTCTTTGCCCAGGCAAGCAGGTCGTTATACATTTCCTCTGCGCTGCGAAGAGCAAGGATATTTTTGGAAATATCATCCAGTTTATTTAAATCGAAGAGCGCGCCTGAGGCACTCATTTTTTTGATAGAGAAAGGAAACTCCTTCATATCAAGCGCGGGATTGGCACGACGCCATTCTTCAAAATTGGAATTGAGAACGCTCATGACATACTCACGCACACCTTCTACGGGATAACCGGACTCCTGGTAAAAGGACAAAGCCGCTTCAGGATCATGACGTTTGGAAAGTTTGCGCTTACCGCCGTCTTCCGTACGTTTCATGAGGTGCGCAATATGCACGTACTTGGGACGACGGAATCCAAGCAGATCAAACAGTTGTACGTGCAAAGGTAAAGTGGAAAGCCACTCTTCGCCTCGCACAACATGAGTGACACGCATCAAATGGTCGTCCACCGCATGTGCAAAATGATACGTCGGAATACCGTCGGATTTCAAAAGCACGGCATCGGTGAAGTTCTCATCAAGTTCCAAGTCACCCTTAATGGTATCCGTAAAGCGAATTCTGCCACCCGGTTTTCCGGGAGACTTGAGTCGCAAAGTATAAGACATGCCGGAGGCAAGCTTTTCTTCGATCTCTTCCAAGGAAAGGTCGCGGCAGGTTGCCCACTCCCCCCAATAACCGGGAGTGACTTTTGCCGCTTCCTGCGCGCTGTGTGACGCCTCCAATTCCTCATGCGTGCAAAAACAGGGATATGCAAGGCCCTGTTCGACAAGTTGTTTTGCAAACACGTGGTAAACGTGGGCTCTCAAAGACTGATAATACGGGCCGTAGTTGCCGAAGCCTTCTTCATTTGCCAACGCGCCTTCGTCAAAGCCGAGTTCATAATGCCGAAAAGCGGACAAAATGAGCTCCACGGCACCTTCCACTTTCCGCTTTTCGTCGGTATCTTCAATACGCAAAAGGAAGATGCCGCCGCTCTGATGCGCAAGGCGTTCGGAGACAAGTGCGGGAAAGAGGTTTCCGAAATGAACAAAGCCGGTAGGGCTGGGGGCAATTCGGGTCACTTTCGCTCCCTCAGGCAGGTTGCGTCGGGGAAAACGTGCCTCGGTCTCTTCCGGCGTTTCGGTCACGTGGGAGAACAAAAGAGAGGCGAGTTTTTTATAATCCATTGCGAAATTCTCCAAATGTAAATGATTTCTTAGTATTTTACCACAGAAAAGCTCGATTTTCAAGACAAAACACGCGTATTTTAAAATCTTTTATGTAATTATATTATTTTTAATTATTGTGCATTTTTTTGCTTAAAGTGCTTGCTAAAAAATAATAAATATGTTAATATTTATTTGATTTCGATTTTTTACATATTTTTTCATTCCCACGTGTGAAAAACAAAAAATATGATGACTTACCGGAGGTACCCTATGTCCGAACAGAACACTTCCTATGGTGCTCGTCTGAGCGCCGACCTCGCCGCATCGGAACAGGCGCGCCGCGCCGCACTCGAAAAGAGCGGCAGGCTCACTTCCCGCGCAAGATTCGAAGAACTCTTTGACGAAGGCTCTTACACCGAGATCGCTGCCCTTGTCGGCGGTGATGCTGCCGGAGATGCCGACCGTCTGCTGTGCGCTTACGGCGCAGTGAACGGTGAATGCGTTTACGCCTTCTCACAAGAGATCAGCGAAGGTGACGCCGCCTTTACCACTGCCGGTGCCAAGAAACTCGCCGCGCTCTATGACCTCGCCGAAAAGCGTCCCGCCCCTATCGTGGGCTTCTTTGACGCTGCCGGTGCTTCCCTCGCGGAAGGTCTGCCCATGATGGCTGCCCTCTCCGAGGTGATCGCACGTCGCGCCGAGTATAGCGCAACCGCTCCCCAAATCGCACTCATCGCAGGCCCCTGCGGTGCTTCTCTTGCAGGATTTGCCGCCGGCTTCGACCTTATCTTTATGGAAGAAACCAACGGTGAACTCTTTGTCAACGCCCCCTCCGTTGTCAAGGAAGATTGCAAAGTGGAAAACCACTCCAAAGCAGAGATTGCCGCCGCGTGCGGTCAGGTCGCCCTGACGGTCAAAGGTGAAAAGGCTCTCATCAACGCCGCAAAGGACGCGCTCAGCTTCCTGCCGGAAAACGACGAAGAATCCGCACCTCTCTTTGTGATCGAAGACGACGTCAACCGCGCGACCGTTGCGTTTGACTCCATTCCCGATGCCAATGCCGCCGTGGAAGACATCTTCGACGCCGCCAGCATGTTTGAACTCTCCGTCGGCTTCGCAACCGGCGTAAAGACCGGTCTTGCCACCCTCGCGGGCGTTCCCTGCGCATACGTTGCCTGCGACGGCGAAGACCTCGGCCGCGACGAACTCGTCAAGATCATTCGTTTCGTCAAATTCTGTGATCGCTTTGAACTGCCGCTCATTACACTCGTCAACACCGCGGGCTTTGCTACCGCCGACGAAGGTGCCTACGGCATCGCCGATCTTGCCGCCCGCCTCTCCGAAACTTACGCCGACTGTGACATTCCGATGATCACGCTCGTCTGCGGCAAAGCATACGGCCCCATCATTTCCCTCTTTGCCAACAAGGCCTTTGGCGCAGACTTCGTTTACGCCACACCGAGCGCTTCCATCTCCCTGTTGCCGCCTGACAGTGCGGTTGCTTTCTCCGAAAGCGAAAAGCTCAAAGAGATGGAGAACCCCATTGCCGGCCGCGCCGCGCTGATCGAAAGCTACTTAACCGAAAAGACCTCCCCTGTCTTTGCCGCTCGCGCAGGACTCGTGGATGACATCCTTTCCCCCGGCGAAGTGCGCGCTCGCCTCGCATTTGCCATCAACATGCTGACCGAAGCATAAGGAGGCACAATGACTACCGAACAATACCTTCAGATCCTTCAAGACGGCAACACTCCTGCGACCGGTGATATCGTGTCATACGGTCTCATCAATGCACTGACCGTCATGCTGGTGGTCTTTGCGGTACTCGGCATTTTATACTTGATCCTGAGCATTTCCGGTGCGATCTTCGCCCGCCAATCCGGCTTCAAGCAGAAGAGCCCCAAAACCGCAAAACCGGAAGCAAAAGAGGACACCGTCTCCGAAGAGATCCTTGCCGTTCTCTCCGCCGCAGTCGGTGCCGCTCAAAACGACGGCGAGCTGATTGCCGTACTCACCGCTGCGGTACACGCAGCTCGCGCCGAAGCCGGAGAGACCTCCTCCTTCAAGGTCGTTTCCTTCCGCCGCCGCTAAAAAGTTCTCAAAAAATATCACATACACCACACATTTTCACGTATTTTTAAGGAGAAATTACCATGAAGCAGTATAAAATCACCGTCAACGGAACCACTTATGACGTCGTCGTCGAAGAAGCCGGAAACGTTTCCTACGCCGCACCTGTCGCCGCTCCCGCTCCCGTCGCCGCTCCCGCTCCCGTCGCCGCTCCCGCTCCCGTAGCCGCTCCGGCTCCCGCGGCTGCTCCCGCTCCCGTAGCTGCTCCCGCTCCCGCGGCTGCTCCCACCGCAAACGGCGAACAAGTCAAGGCTCCCATTCCGGGCACCATCCTCTCCATCAAAGTCAAAGCCGGCGATGCCGTGAAGGCAGGCGACGTTCTCTGCGTTCTGGAAGCCATGAAGATGGAAAATGACATCACCGCACCCAAAGACGGCACCGTTGCGCAAGTCTGCGTCAACCAAGGCGCCACCGTCGACACCGGCGATGCCCTCATCGTTCTTGCCTAATTCCATCTTTATTTAAAAAACACTTTCAGAAAAGAGTTTTTCCATGTTAGAAACCATTCAAAGCTTCTGGGAAAGCACGGCGATCTGTCGCATGCTTGCCGACGTTGACCTCTCCTGGAAAACGCTCGTCATGTACGGCATCGTCATCGTGCTCTTCTACTTAGCGATCGTCAAACAATTTGAGCCCTTGTTGCTCTTGCCGATCTCCTTCGGTATGTTGCTTGCTAACCTGCCGTTTGCGGAACTGATCCACACGGACATGTTCCTCACGGAGGGGGCAATCAACTACGGTGAAATCCTGAGGACCGGCAACCTTCTCGACATTCTCTACATCGGTGTCAAGATCGGTCTGTACCCGCCGCTCATCTTCTTGGGCATCGGCGCGATGACCGACTTCTCTCCCCTCATTTCCAACCCGAAAAGCTTATTCCTCGGTGCTGCTGCCCAGCTCGGTGTTGCCGTTGCTTTCTTCGGCGCGCTTCTTTTGGGCTTCTCCCCGTTGGAAGCTGCTTCCATCGGTATCATCGGTGGCGCTGACGGTCCGACCGCCATCTACGTGACCAAGACTCTTGCACCGCAACTCTTGGGAGCAATTGCGATTGCCGCGTACTCCTACATGGCTCTCGTGCCTTTCATTCAGCCGCCAATCATGCGTCTGCTGACCACCAAGAAACAGCGTAAAATCGAAATGACCACTCTGCGTCCCGTCTCCAAAACCGAGCAGGTCATCTTCCCGATCCTCGTCACCATCGTGGTGTGTCTCATCGTTCCCGACGCTGCTCCGCTCGTGGGCATGCTGATGCTGGGCAACCTCATCCGCGTCTCCGGCGTAGCGGAACGCCTCTCCAAGACCGCGCAAAACGAACTGATCAACATCATCACCATCATGCTCGGTGTTTCAGTCGGTGCGACAGCGAGTGCTGAAAACTTCCTGCAACCGCAGACCCTCTACATCATTCTCCTCGGCTTGTGCGCCTTTGCCTTCTCAACCGTCGGCGGCGTGCTCTTCGGCCAGGTGATGTACTTACTCACCGGCGGCAAGATCAACCCGCTCATCGGCAGTGCCGGCGTTTCCGCCGTGCCGATGGCAGCGCGTGTCTCCCAAGTTGTCGGCCAGAAAGACAATCCCAGAAACTTCCTGCTCATGCACGCTATGGGCCCCAACGTGGCCGGCGTTATCGGCAGCGCGGTTGCTGCAGGCGTCTTCATCGTTCTGTTCCGTCAATTCGCCTAATTTACTCACGATTTCAAGGAGATTACTATGGCAGTTAAAATTTGTGAAACCGTCCTGCGCGACGCACACCAATCTCTGGTTGCCACGCGCATGACTACCGAGGAGATGCTCCCCGCCCTCGAACTGATGGATAAAATCGGTTACCACTCCCTGGAGTGCTGGGGCGGTGCGACCTTTGACTCCTGCTTGCGCTTCCTCGACGAAGATCCCTGGGAGCGTCTGCGCACCATCCGCGACCACGTGAAGAACACGAAGCTCCAGATGCTCTTCCGCGGCCAAAACATTCTCGGCTACCGCCACTACGCCGACGACGTGGTCGAATACTTCGTACAAAAGTCCATTGCAAACGGCATTGACATCCTGCGCATCTTCGACGCACTCAACGACCCCCGCAACATGAGAGTCTCCATTGACGCTTGCAAAAAGGAAGGCGGTCACGTTCAGGCGGCGTTCTCCTACACCACGAGCCCCGTGCACACCAACGACTACTTTGCCAACTTTGCAAAGCAGCTTGAAGAAATGGGTGCCGACTCCATCTGCATCAAGGACATGGCAGGCCTGCTCCGTCCTTACACTGCATACGAGCTCGTGAAGAAACTCAAAGAAACCGTCAAGATCCCGATCGAACTTCACACCCACTACACCGCCGGCCAGGCTTCCATGACCCTTCTCAAGGCAATTGAAGCCGGTGTTGACATTGTCGACACCGCCCTGTCTCCCCTTGCAATGGGCACCTCCCAGCCTCCGACGGAATCCCTCGTTGCCGCCCTTCAGGGCACCGAATTCGATTCCGATCTCTCTCTTGAAAAGCTCGACGAAGTGGCACAGTGCTTTGAGCCGCTGCGCAAAAAGTACCTCGAAA
>JAFYLE010000031.1 GCA_017537265.1 Clostridia bacterium
AACGTTGACGTTTGCTTCGCCGGTGTAGAAGGTGTAGATGCCGCCGATGTTAAATGCGGTCATCATCTCGGAAAAAAGGAAGGATTTGGCAGGGACACCGATGGTCGGACAAAGACTCGGGTATTCATCCATGCTTTGGTACGTGTGGTTGATTTCATCTGCAAGTTCATTGAACTTCATCGGCATTATGCTGCTGCCGTCGTTTCCGTACGAAAGATCGTTTACGTCTTTGTTGATTTCATTTACAAAGTATTCAAGCGTGTCGTAGAGGTCTTTGTCGTAAATATTTTCAGGATCAAGGCCCAAAATGTCGGAGACAGCGGGTCTTTGATAAGACGGGGCAAACGCAAAGCAGAAAATGGTGAGTACGATGAGCAAAACGGAAATCGGTGCAAGCAGGACGCGACGCATTTTCGTGTGAATACGACGTAACGCGTACTTGCGTTTGAGTGCTGAGAAGAGGAAGCATATCCAAACCGGCAAGAAGAGAAGAAAGGCATAGAAGAGTGATTCGCCGCCGGAAAACGGCAGAAGGGAGAAAAGTGTGCCGATGGTTGTGCGAATGAAGTGGCCGATGGTGTTGGAGTAAAACAGTGCAAGCGAGGGGAAGAGCGTAAATAACAGAGCAAGAATGGCCCACGCAAACAAACAACACCCCATGGTGAAGAAGAAGCGGTGCTTTTTGAACGCACCTTTTACTTTTCGTAAAAAGCGTGCCGTCTTTGGAAATTTGGCTGCAAATTTACTGACCTTGGAAGCAGAAGATTTCCCTCTGCGAGATCGCGGGCCGCGGGAACGCACTTTCACACGGACAATGTCTGACATATTTCCTCACAAAATCAAAATTATATTTAATATTATCATAATCGGTAAAAAAATTCAAGCAATCTTGTGAATTTACTTTGCCTTATCGGCGCAAAAGCTGTTTTGAGCAAAAAGAAAATCCCAAAGCGATTCGCTTTGGGATTTTGGCTTTTTTTGTTATGCGTCGATGCCGACAGTCCAGTTGAAGGTGTCTTCCAACTTGCCCCATTGAATGCCGGTCAAGGTGTCATAAAGTTTTTGGCTGAGTGTGCCGATCTCTCCGGTGCCGATGGTCATCTTTTTGCCGTGGGCGTTGAGTTCACCGACGGGGGAGATGACGGCGGCCGTGCCGGTTCCGAAGACTTCGAGGAGCTTTCCGTTTTCGTGTGCGGCAATGATCTCGTCGATGGAAATACGGCGTTCGTTGACCGTGTAGCCGAAGGAACGCAGCAGGTTGATGCAGGAGTCGCGGGTCACGCCGGGAAGGATGGAGCCGACAAGTTCGGGGGTGACGACCTCGCCCTCGAGGACGAAGAAGATGTTCATCGCGCCGACTTCGTCAACGTACTTGTGTTCCACGCCGTCCAGCCACAGAACTTGGGAGTATCCGAGCTCGTGGGCTTTTACTTGTGCGGCAAGGGACGCAACGTAGTTGGCGCCGGCTTTTGCATAGCCGATGCCGCCCTTGACCGCGCGCACGTATTCGTCTTCCACGAAGATCTTGACGGGGTTGAGGCCTTCCTTGTAGTAGGCGCCGACGGGGGAGAGGATGATGCAGAAGAGGTAGGAGTCTGCGGGTTTCACGCCGAGGTGGGGTTCCGTTGCAATGATGAAGGGGCGAATGTAAAGAGAGGTGCCGTCCAGAGAAGGAACGAAGTCCTCTTCCAATTTTACAAGCGTCTGAATTGCTTTCAGGGCGTCATCGGCATCCAGTTCGGGGATGCAGAGACGGCGGTTGGTGCGATTCATGCGTTCGATGTTCTTCATCGGGCGGAAGAGCTGCACCTTGCCGTCGGGGCGACGGTAGGCCTTGAGGCCTTCAAAGCATTCCTGCGCGTAGTGGAATACCATGGAAGCGGGATCCATAGCCAATGCATGGTAGGGCTCGATGCGGGCGTTGTGCCAACCGTTTTCCGTCGTGTAATCCATTAAAAACATGTGGTCAGTAAAAATGCGACCAAAGCCGAGATTTGCTTCGTCTGGTTTTGCTTTCGGACACGTGGTGCGCGTAATTTGAATGTTAAAGTCTTTGGACATGTCAATTCACTTCCTATTTATATAGTGTTGTACAAAACTTATTTTCAGTATAGCACTTTGAAAAAAAGAATGCAAGAGCACACTTTAAAATCACGAAAAAATATTGACAACCACGGCTCTTTGTGGTATCATAACATTCGCGCCAAATGACTCATTAGCTCAGCTGGTAGAGCACATGACTTTTAATCATGGTGTCCGGAGTTCGATTCTCCGATGGGTCACCAGAAGAACGGCTACTTCCGTAGCCGTTCTTTTTTTGATTGTTTTTTATTGATAATGCACACTTGCGTCCTGAAATGGCGAACACCATACACGTAGGATGAACATTATGGACGACTGCATAAAAACGCTGCGTAAATTACACAAACCGCTCGCACAAACGTTTTTTGCGAGCGGTTTAATATTCCTTGCCGAACGGTGAGATCGGGCGAACACGGGAGCACGAGGACTCCGGCTATGTGATCGAACTTATCGGGTATAGACTTGAAACAGAAAAAGAACTGCCTTGGCAGACAGTATTTTTTGTATATAATTAAATAATGAACAAATCAAAAAAAGAAAAGAGGCACACCAATCGGTGTGCCTCTTTTTGCTTACTTCTTATTCGTAGGGATTTTCCTCGGGAATGTCGAAGTGGGTGGAAGCGGTGATGACGTCGGTCGCGTCGAGCATGTCAACGACGAGCGCGGGAGTTTCGTACTTTTTCATGATACGTAAATTCCTTTCAATTTGAATTTAACGGTTTGTAGAATTAATCTACAACCACGGTCACAACGTCAGTGTAGATGCAGCAGGGCTGGCCGTTGGCATCAGTGTAGTTCATGTAACCACGGATGAGCCAAGTGCCGGTTTTGCCTTCCACGTTCTTCACGAAGCCGTAGACGGGATCGCTGGAGGTGGAGATGCCCTGAGTCACGTAGGGGGATTCCTTGGGATCGATGAGGTCGGCCTCGGTGCCCTTGCGGGTGTAGAGGATACCGGCATCGATGAAGGTGCATCCATCGGCAAGGTCACGAGCAAAGGTGGTGATGATGTTGCCGTTGGACAGCTGGTTGGAGACGACTTCCAGGACGCTGTCGATGTCCAGGTCGGCATTTTCAACAGCGGTCAGCTTGAAGTTGCTGTTGGGCATGACAAACTTGAAGGTCTTGTCGAAGGACAGGACGGTGCCGTTTTCGTCAACCCAGCAGGAGAAGTTTTCAAGGGCGGTGCCGACGGTGGCAATAGCACCGAAGGAACGCACGTAATCTTGAACGTTGGATCCGTTGTCAACGGTCAGGGTGTAGGTGGTGGAGTTGTCTTTCGCGTGGAAGAGAATCACTTCAGCGTCTGCTTCAACGGTGAAGCCGATGGCGGCAACGTACTTGCCGTCAGCGTTGAGAGTCTTGCAGGCGGAGAAGGTGTAGCCGGGGATGGCAGCTGCGGTGGGCATGTCGCCTTCTGCGAGCACGGTGCCGGCGTCCACTTTGTCGACCTTGTAGATCTTACCGGTCAGACCGTCCTTGTAGGTGACGGTAAGAGTTTCGGCCTTTTCGGCGTAGACGGGGACGAGGTCAACGGTGGTGACGTCGTCAGCAATGAATTCGATGGTAGCGTCGAAGGAGAAGATTGCACCGTTGTTGGTCCAGTACTTGAAGCCTTCGCCGGTTGCGGTGACGGTGTAAAGAGTACCGAATTCAGGGGCGTATTCGGTCTTTTCGGTAATGGCGGTGCCATTGACGGTGGCGGGGCCGGTGACGAACAGGGTGTTGGACACTTCTTCAACGGGGGCTTCGCCGCGCTGAATGGTGATGGTGGTGTCCGCGCATTCGAGAACGTCGCGATCGACGTTGCGCTTGATGAGGTCGGCGGAAAGGTCGAGTTCAGTGATGCCTTCCCAATCGCCGATGAAGTCGAAGTCGATGCAAACCCAAGCATCTTCATTGAGACCCCATTCGGAATCCCAGCACTGATTTTCGGTCTCAAAGTTGTAACCGACAAGATGCAGGGGGTTCACGTCTAAGGGAGAGTAGGTGGGGGTGCTGAAGTATTCGGCACTATACTTGTATGCCTTCTTACCGGAGCCTACTTTGCCGTAAAAATCAGTAACTTCCAGTTTTTCGGCATCGTAACCGATGGAAAGGTCGTATGCACCGAGGTCATCCTCGTCGGTCAGATCCTGGATCCAGACGAAAACGGTAATGGAGGTTTCGTCTGCTTCTACAACGTAGCCTTCGCCGTCTGCGAAGGGGCCTTCGTCGGTGTCGCCGCCGCCGACGAACTTAATGTTCGAGGGGACGAGGACAGCTGCGGAGACGCTCACCAGCGCAAAGCTCGTGCAGAGCATGAGCGCGGCAAGAATCAAAGCAATTAATTTTCTTTTCATGATTTTGTCCTTTCTAAAATTTAATTGTGTAAACAATTTTTAAGAACTAAAATTATTGGGGACCGAGAGCAACGGACCAACCTGCGATGTACTGAGCAAGCAGGGAAAGGTCGGAAATATCAACGGCACCGTTGCCGTCAACGTCAGCCACGGCGTTGTCAACTTCAACGGACCAACCTGCGATGAACTGAGCAAGTTGAGACAAGTCGGAAATATCAACTTCGCCGTTGCCGTCGGTGTCACCGTAGTTGATGTTTTCGTTGACCTTGGTCATGGTGGAGTAGGTCACGAAGTCAACAAATTCGTCCTGAGCAAGATATTGGGGCTCGCCTTCTGCAGCGCCGGTGTTGGCCACTTTGGAGCCACGGTAGATGGGAGTTTTGGTGAAGGAGCCGAGGCCTTCGGTATCCCAGTAACGGTGCTTCCAAGTGCCTTCGGTTTCCAGCCATGCGGCCTGGAGATCTTCGCCTTCTTCAGCGAACTGTTCTTCGGTGAAGATGATGTTGTTCAGCTGAACTTTGTCGCCCACAGTGAGCTTCATGGCTTCCCAGGCGGCGGCGTTGCGCATACCGAATTCAACGGAGGCGTACTGACTTGCGGTGGCGTCGTCAATGCCGTTCTCGTTGAGCGTGTAGAATGCGATTGCAAAGCCGAGGCCGTATTCGTTTTCGGGAACTTCTTCGTCAGCGGTGACAGGGTTGCCTTCGGTGACGATGTTGCTGATTTCATACACGCCGGCTTTTTCGGTCGGGACGGCAAAGATACGGGTCCAGTTGGCGAGGGTCATGGTGCCGACCTTGTACTGGTCGAGGGTGTAGCCGGGGGTGGTGAAGATGACGGAACCGAAGGTCCAGGCGTTTTCACCGGTGTTGTAGTCACTGCCTTCTTCATACCAGTAGGACTGAGCGATCTGCAGGCCGTTCAGGTCATTGAAGGTCAGACCTTCGAAGGCGGCAATAATGTCTTCGACGGTCTTGTCGACGGTCGCCTGGTTGGCGGAGTAGTCGAGGCTCTTGACGGCGTCTTCAAACTTTTTCCAGGAATCGGCGGTGTAAAGATCTGCGTGCAGGTCTTTGTAGACGTTGGCCCAGTTTTTGGCGATCTTGACGTCTGCAGGGGGGTAGATTCCGTCGGGATCGTATTCGCCGAACACTTCGAAAGTGTAGAAGGCACTGTAGTTGTTGGTTCTGCCGGAGGCAATTTCAACAGCGTCGGTGATCTTGATGCGGATGTAGAGAGCTTCGATGGAGTCGTCGAATTCAAAGTACTCAACGTCTCTCTCGTTTTCCATCACATCAGAGACCTGGTCTTCGAGAGCGACGGTCCAGTCTGCGTCGTTGTCGGAGTTGACCATGGAGTACTCGATGGTGAAGGTGTAGTTACGGGCCGTGGCCTGGTAGAAAGCAATTTCAACGCCGTCCACAAAAGCGGATTGCTTCAGGGTGTAGGTGGCGATGGAAACGTTTCCGGGGCAGCTGGCGCGGTTGGAAGCGTACCAAGATTCGCCGGAGCCAAGGCCGGGGATAGCTTCTTTTGCGTGTGCGGTTGCGGTGGTACCGCCGTTGTCTTTTGCCGCGACGATTTCAAGGCCGCCTTCGGCAAAGACGGTCGCCATCGGTGCGAAGAGAGCGACGACCATCAGAAGAGACAACGCAAGGGAGAGAATGCGGGTTTTGGTTGTCATAATGAGAGTTCCTCCTATGAGTTTTGATTTTTTTGGGGAAGTGCGAAGGGTACTTGCGAAAAATGGATAACAAATTAATGACTGCAAATTCAGTCGGTGGGGAGAAAGTGCCTCCTTTCCTGCGTTACACTATTTAATTATCAAGGTTGTCGGTGCCGTTTTGCCTTCGATAAGGTTAAGTGTAACTCGTTTTTTGACCCCGTAAAAACGGTGCCGAAAAACGTATGGAAAACGGCGGCAAAATTACACACGGATATTATAAAGGAAAAACTGATTTTTTTCAAGTGTTTTTTTCTGTTTCCGAAAACAAAAAAGAGTTTTTCCGTTTCCCACAAATTGTGCGAAAGTCTTTTGTGCAAATCAACAAAAAACGGCGCCCGAAAAGAGATTCGAAGCGCCGTTTTTTGTGAGTTTTTGTCAAGAATCGCCAAAAATATCGTTGGATACCGTCGAAGCGTGCCGTATGGAGTCGGAACCGAACTTTTGGCGAATGCGGTCAACCGCTCCTTCGCGGTTTTCTTTGCGTTGTTTTTTGGCAGGTTGTTCGGGAGCGTCAAAGAGGGAGATCTGCTCACCGGCAGCACTTTCATCGGTGAGTTTATTTGCGCTGATGCCAAGCATGCGAATGTCGCGGTCCGACGTTCGGGAGGCCTTGAGTAACTGCTTTGCAGCATCAAAAAGATCGTCGGAAAGGTGCGTCGGTGTTTTCAGGGGCATTTGCCGTGTGATGGTGTGCAGGGTGTTGTCGCGCACGGTAATGCTTACACTTGTAGCGTAGAGGCGGTGGGCGCGCAGTCTGCTTGCCACCTTGTCGGCAAGCGCGCGCAGCCCCGCATTCACTTCGTCCTCTTGCTCCAAGTCGCGGGGGAAGGTGAAGGAGTTGCCAATGGATTTTATCGGATCTCCTTGCCCGAACACACAGACCGCAGAGTCATCCAGACCGTTTGCGTAGCGCGAGAGCATCTCGCCTGTTTTTCCGAAATTTTCACTTAAAAAAAGCGGATTCAAGCGTGCCAGATCCCCAATGGTTTTTACGCCGAAAACGGAGAACTTTTCTTCGGCCGTGTGTCCCACGGAAAGCAGCGAACCGACGGGCAAGGGGAAGATTTTTTCCTTCCAATCGGAAGGCGAAAAAACCGTGGTAGCATCAGGCTTTTTGTAGTCGCTTGCCAGTTTTGCAAACACCTTGTTGAAGGACACTCCAACGGAAACCGTCAGTCCGAATTTTTCCTTTACTCCGCGGCGAATTTGCTCGGCGATCTCAAAGCCGGAACCGAAGAGTTTTTGACTGCCGGACACGTCCAGCCACGCCTCGTCCAAGCCAAAGGGCTCCACTTGATTTGTGAAGGTGTTGTAGTAAGAAAAAATTTCTTTTGAATATTGGTTGTAGAGCTCGTGATGCGCCCTCACAAGCACCAGAGAAGGGCACTTGCGGCGCGCCTCGTAAATCGTTTCCGCCGTCTGAACGCCGTAGCGTTTGGCATGCTCGTTTTTGGCAAGGATAATGCCGTGGCGAGCCTTCGGGTCACCGCAGACCGCCATGGGAACGTCCTTGAGTTCGGGGCGCAAAACAGATTCCACGGAGGCGTAAAAACTGTTGCAATCGCAGTGCAAAATTACGCGTTCCACAGCACACCTCGTCAAGAATTACGAAATTTCGTTATTATGTTACCATAAATCGTAGATAAAAGCAAGTCCTTTTCTTGACTCGGGCGGCAAAGAGTGGTAAAATAATTTTAAATTATTTTAAAATTCGGAGAAACACATGGCAGAACAGGTAAAAGAAGTTATTGAAGGCCTTCGCGCGAGTCTCGCGTACCATTCGCACCGTTATTACGTGCTCGACGATCCCGAGATCCCGGACTATGAGTATGACAGAATGTTTCGCCGTCTGCAGGAATTGGAGGCAGCGCATCCCGAGTTCGATGACCCCACGTCTCCCACGCGCCGCGTTGGCGGTGCGGTTGCCGACCGTTTTGAAAAACATAGCCATCGCGTGCCGCTCAAAAGTCTGCAGGATGTTTTCTCCAAGGAAGAACTTTTCGATTACCTCGACTCCATTCGCGCAGTCAGTCCGACGGCGGAATTTACTTTGGAGTATAAGATCGACGGACTTTCCGTCGCTTTGGAGTATGAGAACGGCGTGTTCGTACGCGGCGCCACGCGCGGTGACGGCGTCACCGGCGAGGACGTGACGGAAAATTTGCGTACCGTCGGCGCCATTCCCATGCGTTTGTCTCGCCCTGTGCCGTATCTCTGCGTACGCGGCGAGGTGTATATGCCGAAGTCTGTTTTCCATGCCCTCAACGCCGAGCGTGAAGAGGCGGGGCAACCGCTGTTTGCCAATCCGCGCAACGCCGCGGCAGGATCTCTGCGCCTTTTGGATTCTGCGGAAGTTGCGAAGCGCAACCTTTCCATTTTTATCTTTAATTTGCAGGACTCCGAGGGCTTGGAGGTTCGCACGCACAGTGAGAGCATTCGCGTGCTTTCTGAACTTGGATTCCGTGTCGTACCGGATGAATGTGTGTTTTCGGATTACGAGGCGCTTTTTGCTGAGATCTTGCGCCGCGGAGATACGCGCGACACGCTTTCCTTCGACATTGACGGCGCCGTAGTCAAACTCAATGATCTTGCCGAACGCGAGAAGGTCGGCGAGCTGACGAACGTCCCCAAGTGGGCGTGCGCGTATAAATACCCGCCTGAAGTTAAGGAGACCATTCTCGCCGGCATCACCGTTCAGGTCGGCAGAACGGGTGTCTTGACACCCGCGGCAGAGCTTGTGCCCGTGCGCATTTCCGGCAGTACCGTCTCCCGCACTACATTGCATAACGAGGATTTCATTCGGGAGCGCGATCTGCGCATTGGTGATACCGTTCGCGTCCGTAAAGCAGGGGAGATCATTCCGGAGATTCTCGGCGTGGTGAAGGAAAAACGCCCCGCAGACGCCGTGGAATACGTTTTTCCGCGCACTTGTCCCGCGTGCGGTGAACCGGCCCAGCGGCAGGAAGGGGAAGCGGCATGGCGTTGCGTCAATTTCGCATGCCCTGCCCAACAGCATCGACTGATTACGCATTTCTGCTCGCGTGACGCCATGAATATTGACGGTTGCGGCCCGGCCCGCATCGAACTTTTCCTGCAAAGCGGAGTTCTGAGCGGCATTTCGGACTTGTTCGCTCTTGACTATGAGAAAGTCGCTTCCTTGGAAGGTATGGGGGAGAAGAGCGCCGCAAATTTGCGCGACAGCTTGGAGAACGCCAAACAGAATTGCCTCTCCCGTCTGGTTTTCGCCCTCGGCATTCCGCAGGTCGGACAGAAAGCCGCTCTCACTCTTGCACGCCGTTTCGGCACGCTTGACGAACTTATGGCGGCAGATGTCGAGACGCTTTGCACCGTGGAGGACATCGGTTCCGTTTCGGCGGAGAGCATTTGCCGTTACTTTGCCTTGGAGAGCACCAAAACTCTTGTTGAGGACCTGCGCGGGGCAGGCGTGAATTTCAATTACCTCGGTGCACCGCAAGGGGATAAACTTGCGGGACAGACGTTCGTCATTACGGGAACGCTTGCCATTTCGCGCAGCGAGGCGGAGGCGGTGCTGACCGCCAACGGCGCCCGTGCGGCAGGCAGCGTCTCAAAGAAGACCTCGGGTGTCATCGCAGGTGAGGCGGCAGGATCCAAACTCACCAAAGCCCGTGAACTTGGCGTGCCCGTCTATTCGTGGGAAGAGTTTTTGGCGAAATTCGATCTTGCCTGACTTGAATTGTTTAGGATTTTATAGTAACATATTAATTTGAAACGTATTGGAACGGAGAGTAATATGATCGGTTTTATCGGCGTCGGCAATATGGCCCGCGCAATTTTGAAGGGCACTGTCCAAAGCGGTATGGTGCAGGAAAAGGCCGTTGGCCTTTTTGATGCCAATCCCGCGCAGTACAGTGCATTTCCGGCTGCCCGCACGTACGGGAATGTGCGCGAACTTGTGGCAGAGGAACGGATCGTTTTTTTCGCGGTCAAGCCACAGGTGCTGCCTGCTGTTTTGGCGGAACTTGACGGCGTTGACGTAGAGGGCAAGATCTTCGTTTCCATTTGTGCCGCCGTTGCCATGTCTTTTATTCAGAAGGCACTTCCGGGGGCTCACGTCGTGCGTGCCATGCCCAACACCCCCATGCTCTACGGCAAAGGCGTTTGCGCATTGTCTCGCTCGGAAAACGTGACCGATGCAGAGTTTGAAGAGGTACACGCCCTCTTCTCGGTCCTCGGCACCACCGTTGTCTTGGAGGAGAAGTTGCAGAACGATATCATTGCCGTTACAGGCTCTTCACCTGCATATCTGTTCAAACTTGCAGATGCTATGGCGCAGGCTGCACAAGAGTCCGGTTTCGACTATGGCGAGAGCGTCAATTGGATCGCAGACGTCTTTGAGGGCGCCGCGGTCATGCTTCGGAAGAGCGGTTTCACCCCCAAACAACTGTGTGACATGGTTTGCTCGCCCGGAGGGACTACTTTGGAGGCAATGCACGTCTTCGAAGAATCCGATTTTACAAATACTGTAAAAAAAGCAATGCAAGCCTGCACAAAACGTGCACAAGTGCTCCAAAAGGACTGAAGTTATCCACACTGTGAAAACCCCTTAAACATAAAGACACGTTTTTCCGCATAGTTTTTAGCAAAACGGGAGGCGGAAAAATGTTGTTGTTAAAGCGTTTTCAAAAGCAGGAAGTTCATAGGCGTTACCGTGTGTACCGCGCGGCGTTTGCATTGTATTCTGCAGTCTTTTTCGTGTGTTTTTTAATCGGTATTGTCTTCGCTACGGCCATTGCTCTGACCGCAGATGGGGTGGATGCTTCTTACAATTTTGCCCTGCATTGGTCAAGTCGTGTGCAAGGCGGATTTTGGGGCTTTGCTTTATATGGCTTTGGTGCGCTTTTGCCGTATTTTTTTGCTTTTGTCATTTTCGGCATTACTGTGTATGGGCCGCTTGTCTCGCTCATTTCTGCGGCGCTTTGTGCTTTCAATGCGGGCTCTTACGTGCGTGTGCTGATCGGTCATCTGTATTTGTACCGTGCTCCGTTTCCCGTGGCATATTACGTTTTGGGGCTTTTGCCCATTGCTTTTGCCGTACTTGTGTGCGCCTCCTTTTCCACCGCTGCCGCGCTACGTATTTTTACGCCGAAGCGTAAGGACAGTGCGGAGCGCGCGCAGGTCTTTGGAGGCACGCTGTTTTGTGCACCTTATTTTGAAGGAACGCTCAACCTGCGCTTTTTGGGCGGTTACAGCCTGTGCTTTTTCGGCCTTTTAGTTTTGTTGTTTGCTTTTTGCATTGCGCAGTCTGCCATGGTGCTAATGTTATAAATTCTTTTTTAATATTTTTAAGGATGTAAAAATCGATGTCCAAAAACAAATGGTTCAAACTCACAAACTTTGATAAGCCCGGCCGCGGCGTCACAAAGGAAGAGGCGGAGAAGAATCGTGTCAAGCGTTATTCGCTCGGCGGTTTTTTCAAACTCACTTGGCGCAACCTCGCACTGTTCGCCATGCTCAACCTCATCTTTCTTTTGACCAACGTTTTTATTATGGCCGCTCTCATTGCGCTCACCGGCCATTACGATACTTTTCACGTGGTACCTGCCGCCACCACCTTCCAGCCGCTTTTCGGTATTGCTTCGTATGGAACGAGCGCGCAGGGAATCAGCCTTTGGGGCATCTCCGGCACGCTTAATACCGTCGGTTATCCCGGCGTCGTTACCTATGTCCTTTACGGCATTGCCGCACTTTGTATTTTTACCTTCGGCCCCACCAGCGCAGGACTTGCTTACGTCTGCCGCGGAGTCGCTCGCGGAGATTACGTCGATCTCTCTGACTATTTTCGAACTATCAAAAAGAATTTCGGTCAGTCATTGGTCATGGGCATCTTGGATATTCTCGTCGCCGTCGTCTTCGGTTATGCTGTTTACTTCTACTTTTTGCAGACCGCAGGCGGGTTTATGTATCAGGCCATGTACTTCCTCTCGCTCTTCTTCTTCCTGATTTATCTTATGATGCGCAGTTTCTTCTACCTTCTCATCGTCACGTTTAAGCTCTCTCTTTGGAAGGTTATTAAGAACTCTTACATTCTTACCATTGCAGGCATCCGCCGTAATATTACAGCTCTTATCGGCGGTGGGCTTTTGATCGGCTTCAACGTCGTTCTTTTCATCATTTTCCCGCCGCTCGGCGCCATTTTGCCGTTTTTCCTTCTGGTCTCCTTGCTTGCATTTATGGGAACGTTTGCGGCTTATCCGACCGTCAAACGCCTTATGATCGATCCGTATTATCCCGAGGAGACTGCTGAGCCCGAAGAGGAAGAAGAGCCTGTCTTCCGCGACATGGGTTAAGATTTGAAGTGGTGTAAAAAAGCCCGCACGTCTGTGCGGGCTTTTTTGTGGGCTTCACTTCTCTCGTGCGGCATTGAGCATCGCGTAAATAAAAAGGGCAACGTTTGCGCCGACGACAAGCCCTAAGATGAATGCGAGCATTGTTTTTTACCTCACGCTACGTAGTGTTTGCTCTTTTTATCAGAATATGCAAAAAGCCGCACATAAGTGCGGCTTTGTTTTAATGCTTATGTTATTGTTTCATCATTTTTCTGTATTTTGCGGGTGTCATACCGGTCAATTGTCGAAAGGCGGTATGGAATCCCACGTTGGATTGATATCCGCTCAAACGTGCCACTTCCGTTACGGAGAGGTTTGTACGAATCAAGCGTTGCATTGCGATTTGAATGCGCGCTTCGATCAGTTTTTGTTTGAAGGAAAGGCCGTAAAGTTCTTCGAGCACGCGATTGGTTTGGCGTTCGCTCAAGAAAATGATGTCCGCCAGATCTTTTGCGGTCACGTCGTGGTCGTAGTTTTGAGCAAAGAAGTTATCAATGGCGAATTGTTGGCGTGTGCTTGGGGAGAGCGCGTCACTGCATTCGCCGCGCAGACTCGGGCAGATGAGATCCAGAAGACAGAAGAGGGCTTCAGCCGTCTTCGTTTGTAATCTTTCACTTTTGCCGAGCGCGCCGCGTCCCATTTCCTCCGTCAGTTCAAACAGTGTGTGTGCAAGGGCGAAGGCACGTGTGAAGAGAAGTGGCTTTCCGTCGGTGTTGAGGGCTTCTGTGAGTGCTTGGTAGAGGTCCGTTTTGCTCTCTTTCTCAACTTTGCGGAAGGAGAAGGAAAAGGTGATCGCGCTTACACTTGCCTTTTTTTCGACTGTGTAGTGGTAAGTGCGCGGCGGAATGATGCAAAAGTCGTTCTTTTCCATCGAGAAGCATCCGTGGGGAGTAATGAGTTCCGCCGAGCCGGATAGAGTCAAGTGTCCTTCAAATACCGCATGGTTGTGCGAGAGCGGTTGCGGTGTGGGAGAGGGCAGAAACGCCTCAGCGGTAAGCACAGTGTGAAAACGCGTGTTTTCAATGACCGTCTCACATTCAAATCCGGTTGCTTTTTCGGGCAGAATGATGTTTTTTTCGTTCATATCAGTTGAATTTCAGCGTACCGATGAGATCGTTAACGTCTTCCACGCCTTCGGCGGCCATAAATTCTCTGAGCTCGCCGAGAATGCGCACGGGGGCTTTCGGGTCGGCAAACGCAGCCGTTCCGATGGCAACGGCCGTTGCACCGGCAATGAGGAATTCCGCCGCATCACGGCCGGTCATGATACCACCCATGCCAAGCAGGGGAAGATCGACCGCACGGTGAACGGCACTTATCATGTGCAGAGCAACGGGCTTCACAGCGGGTCCGGACAGACCGCCGCTGCCGCGTGAGAGCACGGGACGGCGCGTGTGGGCGTCAATGCGCATGCCCATCAGCGTATTGATGAGAGAGAGTGCGTCTGCACCGCCGCTTTCGGCAGCGCGAGCGATCTCCGTGATGTCCGTCACGTTCGGGGAAAGTTTGACGATCAGCGGTTTTTCGGTCTTTTTCTTAATGCGGGAGGTGATCTCTTCCACAATTTTCGGATTGGTGCCAAAGGCAAGCCCGCCGTCGGAGACGTTGGGGCAGGAGATGTTGAGTTCGATCATGTCAATGCCGTCAACGTTGAGTTTTTCGGCGACCGCCTCGTAATCTTCCATGGACTCCCCGGCGATGTTGGCAATGATCTTGGTGCCGAGGTTTTTAACAAATTCGAGTTTGTTTTCAAGGAAGGAATCTACTCCGGGGTTTTGCAGGCCGATGGAGTTGAGCATGCCTGAGGGCGTCTCGGCAATGCGCACGACGGCGTTGCCGGCCTTCGGACGGATGGAGAGCGCTTTGAGCGTAACGGCGCCCAGTTCACTCGCTTTGTAGTAGGGGAGATATTCCATGCCGAAGCCACAGGTGCCGGAGGCGGTGGCGATCGGGTTTTTCAATTCCACTCCCGCAAAGTTTACGGCAAGCTTCATGCGTCCCACCTCACTTCCTTGGCGTCAAAAACGGGGCCGTCAATGCATACGCGCTTTTGACCGAGCATGGTTTGACAAACGCAGGCAAGGCAAGCGCCCACGCCGCACCCCATGCGCTCTTCCAAGCTTACGTAGCAGTCCAGACCGGCGCCGAGAGCCACTTCGCTTACGGTTTTCATCATGATCTTCGGGCCGCAAACGCATACGCAGTCGTATTCGTGCGTGGCTATGAGTTCATTTACGAGATCTGCGGCGTATCCGTGAAAGCCCAGACTTCCGTCGTCGGTAGCGAGGAAGATCTCCTTGCACACCTTGGCAAAGTCGGGGGCAAGCACCACGCGGCTTTTGTCGCGGAAGCACAGTGCGGCAGTGGCGACTCCGGCAAAACGCGCGGCGTACAAAAGCGGGAAGATCCCGATTCCACCGCCGACAAACAGCACGCGGCGGCCTTTGATATCTTCGAATCCGTGGCCGACTGCGCCGTTGACGGAGAGCACGTCGCCTGCATTTACTTTGGCGAGGGCTTCCGTGCCGTCTCCGCGCACTTCAAAGCATACGCGAATGGTGCCCTCGGCGGCATCAGCATCGCAAATGCCGAAGGGACGGCGCAGCAAAAAGCCGGGGCAGGTTACGTGTGCCAGTTGTCCTGCGCGTGCGGCGGCGGCAATTTTCGGCGCGCGAAGCGTCAGAGAGTAGGTCGTGTCATTGAGCCGGTCAAGGCTGACAACTCTGGTATCTTCTAACATGCAAACTCCTTACCAAATTGCTTTAGTGTCGTTGTCCTCTTTGATCATGGCGCAGAAGGTGTCGATCGCAATGGCGCCCTGGTCGCCAAAACCGCGCTTGCGAACGGCGATGGTGCGGTCTTCGCATTCCTTGTCGCCGACGACGAGCATGTATGGCACTTTTTCCATTTGCGCTTCGCGGATCTTGTAACCGATCTTTTCGTTGCGGGTATCAACTTCCACGCGCATGCCGATCTTCTCCAGTTCGGATTTGACTTCGTAAGCGTAGTCAAGCTGGCGGTCGGAGATGGGCAGGATCTTTGCCTGAACGGGTGCAAGCCAAACGGGGAATGCGCCGGCGTATTTTTCAATCAGGAGAGCCAGCGTGCGCTCGTAGCAGCCGAGGGAGGTGCGGTGGATGATGTAGGGGTTCTTTTTCTCGCCGTCGCGGTCGGTATATTCCATACCGAATTTTTCGGCGAGCATCTGGTCGATCTGAATGGTGATGAGCGTGTCTTCCTTGCCGTGTACGTTCTTGATCTGGATGTCAAGTTTCGGGCCGTAGAAGGCAGCTTCGCCCACGCCGATCTTGTAGGGGATTTCGAGGTGGTCAAGGATTTTCTTCATGATGCCCTGTGCCTCATCCCACTGTTCGACGGTTCCGATGTACTTCTCGGTGTCGGCAGGATCCCATTGGGAGAATCGGTAGCTCACGTCCTCGTACAGGCCGAGAGTCTTGAGCATGAAGATGGCAACTTCCAAACAACCGCGGAATTCATCTTCAAGCTGTTCGGGAGTGCACATCAGGTGTCCCTCGGAAATGGTGAACTGACGCACGCGGATCAGGCCGTGCATCTCGCCTGAGGCTTCGTTGCGGAAGAGCGTGGAGGTCTCGTTGTAGCGGAGGGGCAGATCGCGGTAGGAGCGGGCGCGGTTCAGGTATGCCTGGTACTGGAAGGGGCAGGTCATCGGACGCAGGGCAAACACTTCACCTTCGGCGTCGGGGTCACCCATCACGAACATGCCGTCCAAATAGTGATCCCAGTGACCGGAGACTTTGTAGAGTTCGCGTTTTGCCATGTAAGGTGTCTTGGTCTGCTGCCAGCCGCGGCGGGCTTCTTCGTCTTCCACGAAGCGTTGCAGGATCTGCAGGATCTTCGCACCCTTCGGCAACATGATGGGCAGACCTTGACCGATGATTTCGCTGGTGGTGAACAGTTCCAGTTCGCGGCCGAGCTTGTTGTGATCGCGGCGCTTTGCTTCTTCCAACTGCTCAAGGTGTGCGGCAAGGTCTTCCTGTTTTGCAAACGCCGTGCCGTAAATGCGGCGCAGCATCTTGTTCTTTGCATCGCCGCGCCAGTATGCGCCGGTTGCGGAGAGAAGCTTGAATGCGCGAACTTTACCCGTGGAGGGTGCGTGGGGACCCGCACAGAGATCGACAAAATCACCTTGCTTGTAGAAGGAGAGTTCAGCGTCTTCGGGCAGGTCTTCGATCAGTTCCACTTTGTAGCTTTCGCCTTTTTCGCGCATGAGGTTGATCGCCTCGGCGCGGGGCAGGGTGAAGCGCTCCAGCTTGTGGTTTTGATCCACAATGCGTTTCATTTCTTTTTCGATCGCCTTCAGGCTTTCGGAATCGAAGGCCTCCTCGGTGTCGAAGTCGTAGTAAAATCCGTTGTCAATGGCGGGACCAATGGCAAGTTTTGCATCGGGGTAGAGTTTTTTGACAGCTTGAGCAAGCACGTGGGAGGCGGTGTGGCGCAAGGTGCGGAGACCTTCCGCGTCGTCCGCGGTCAGCACGGTGAAGTTGCAGTCTGCTTGGATCGCAGTGAAGACGTCGCAGACCTCTTCGTCGAGTTTGACACACAGGGCGGCTTTTGCAAGACCTTGGGAGAGTCCTTTGATGGCGTCAATGGCAAGCGTGCCTTCGGCCACTTCCAGAATGGAGCCGTCTTTGAGAGTAAGTTTGATCATGTGAGTATCCTTCTTTCTTTACGCAAAATAGTTGCGGCAATCGTTTAAGTTTAAGAGTTTTTCCTGCAGGTCGCGCACCGTGTAGAAGTAGTGGTTTGCAGCCTCAAAGCCCACGCGGCAGTCTTGGCGACGAGCCTCGGCAAGATTGAAGAGTGCTTGTTCTTCTTCGGCGAGGATGGCAAGGATCTCGTCCTTGTCACCGCGCTCTCTTGCGCGCAGGAAGCGAATGTGGTTGTACGTGGAGGCAAAGTGTGAGAGGGCGGCGCGGGCAAAGAGCCTTAATTCGCGCACTTTGTCAGTAGCAAACTCGATGGTATCGAGTGTGTCAAGTCCCTCCTTCCAGCCTTTGGAAAGGCGAGCAAACTGCTCTTCAAAGATTTCTTCGGGGTAGGCTCTGCGCCATTTTGTCAAGTCGTCGTAGGGGAACCCCGTCATGGATGCTTCATAGCCCGTTGCTTCTTTGTAGAAGGGAGCTGCGGCGCCTATTTGTAAGGGCGCGAAGTAAAGAACGTACATGTCAAAGGGGAATTCGCGGAATGCATCGCAGAATTTTTTGTCGGCATCCAGGATCGTTTGTGCGAATTCACCGTAATATTCGCGCACAATGTCCGAGAGCGGCGCGTTGCTTTGCATGGCGCGGTCGGCAATGTATAGATTCGGTGCAGGTGAACCGCCGAGCGTCCAGGATAGCATCAGGTGTTCCACGCCTGCCGATTTGAGGTTTTGCATGTGTTCATATACCAAAGAGAACACGGGCAAGTACGGTACGGGAGAGAGTTCCCAGGAATTGTTAATCTGTACCTTTGCGGCACAGGCGTGATTGCTCTCAAGAGCTTTTTTCCAAAGGCTTTTGGCAAGTTCGCCCGGCCCGACCTGCGAGATGGAGTAGTCAATGACTTCTCCGCGTATACCGCCGAAACAGGTCGGTATCGCCGTTTCGGAGGTGTTCATCAGCGTAATACCGGGATCGAGTGCCGCAATTGCATCGTTTGCCCAAGAGGGGTTCCAGCCCCAAGTCCACGCAAAGGCGCGGGCAGTGTCGGAGGCGCGTCGCATCCCGCGGTAGAGAAGGTTGTTGACTTCGGAGATGATGACGGCGGCGCCGCGCTTGGAGCAACGTTCGCAAGGCTTGACGTCGTGTGAATAACACGTGGTCGGATTTTCGCTTCGTGTGATCGTGAAGTATCCGCCGAGCTCAGGCACTTTGGAGAACAGCTTGAAGGTTGCGTTTTCCAAGTAGGCTTGCACTTCGGGTGTGGAGGTGCACAGTGTGGTGTAGGATTCGTCGCCGTTTTTGCCTGCGAGGTGGGGGTGCTGTTTAAAGAAAGCCTTCGGCAAACTGCGCGGTTCGTTGAAATAGAAGTATACGCGAATACCGAATTTTGCGGCTCGACGGCAGAGCTTGCGCAGGGAATCGATTCGTTTTTCACAGTCGGAACTCATTTCGGGGCAGAGAGAATGCTCCACCAGTTGGTAGAGAATTCCCTGCATCCAAATCCCGTTGACACCGAGCTTTGCATATTCCTGCAAAAGTGCGTCGGGATACGGGTCAAGTTCCGGTGTGAGCAAGGGGTCGCCGTAAAGGGCAAAGTAGGAATAAATGAGACGGAGATTGCCGTCGTTTACGGTAACGATCTCATCAGCGGGGATTTCGCGGTGGAAATCCGCGAGGAAGTCGTATGCGTTTTCCTCGAGGTCTGCGAGAGGGGAGGAGGCGATCATTTCTTTGATCTTGGCAAGCGCATTCCAATCATCTTGTGTCGGATCCTGCCAGCAGGACGTTCCCGTATCGGGTTTCATGTAGCCCATTTTTACCCAGAAGAAATCGTCTTCTTTCAGGATAAAGGTTAATTTTTCCTTGGAAATGTCAAGTAGGCGGCAAAGACCGTCGTAATCCAAAAGATGCCAATTGTTGCGAATAATAGTCAAAAAACCACGCGTCAAAAAGCGGGTGTCGATCTCGCGCTTTGCGGAAAGCCCCATTGCTTCTGCGGCGCGTAAAATGTTTTCTTTGTCGGTCTGTAACGCGGCGGCAATGCGTTCGACGGGCAATATCCCGAAGTTTTTGAAGATCACCGCGTATTGCGCCGAGGGGAAGTAAGACGGGATCAGAGCTTTTTTGTCGCTGACGGGGGAGAGTTCTGCCATAAATCCTCCAGTTGGTATTTGCGCGCGGCAAATACATAAATATAGATAAATAAATTATAAGTAAAAGCGGCGTTTTTGTCAAGAAAACCGTGCTTTTTATTTTACAAAAAATCGGTGGAAATTTCGCGTTTTTTGTGTTATGATGTGTACAACGAATGAAGTGGAGGAAATGATGCGCATTTTCATTAAGATCCGTGCAATTTTCGTGGGGCTTATGCTTTTGTGGTCGGTGTTGTATTTGCCTTTGTATATGCAAAACGACGTCATGTTTGCGCCGTTGTCAGCCTGCCAAATTCCGCTTCTTCCCATTTTTTGGGGAGTCAGCGTTTGGTACGTCGTATATGCGCTGTTTTTCCTTTTTGCGATAGTCTGTATCCTGTTGTCGTTCCGTTCGAAGTTCAGCGGCAAAAAGTGGCTTTACGTCGCGCCTTTCTTGCTTACGCTCTTGGACTGTGTCGGCCAGTATATCTGTTACAGCGCCGCAGCCTTTGAAAAGTATGAGGAAGGCCGGCTTGAGGCGTATTATTACTATAACGGTATCACTCCTGTTGCGCCGGGATTTTATCTTGCCGGCATAGCGCTTGACGTGCTTCTTTTCGCAGTTTTGATCGTTCCGGTCTTCAAGTGCAAAAAGCAGCGCTTTGAGGTGCCCGAGAGGTCTTCCGGCATCACCGTGGACAATTGGTCGGAGATCTTTGATGCGGAGGCTTTGCCACAAGATTTTGCGAGTAAAGTCGGCGAAGAGCACAATCAAGAGTGTGAGAAAAAGTAAAATTTCGACAATTCATCTGTTTACAAGCGTGAAAAAAAGTTGTATAATAATGTGAATTCTTAAGAAAGGGAAGTTTTAGCATCATGGAAAAGAAAATTTTGATTGAAACCTCTGCCCGTCACGTTCACCTTTCCCGTGAGGACATGGATGTTCTCTTCGGCAAAGGCGCCGAACTGACTGTGAAAAAGGATCTCTCCCAGCCCGGTCAGTACATCAGCCACGAGCGCGTGGATGTGGTCGGACCCAAGAAGACCATTGCCTCCGTCGGCATCATCGGTCCTCTGCGCCCCCACACTCAGGTGGAAGTGTCTTTGACGGATGCCCGCACTCTCGGCGTGACTGCCGCCGTGCGCGAATCCGGTAAGACCGACGGCACCGAGGGTATTAAATTGGTCGGCCCCGCCGGTGAAGTGGAGCTGGTTGACGGCGTCATCGCTGCCAAGCGTCACATTCACCTTGTTCCCGAGACTGCCGCGCAGTGGGGACTGGAGAACGGCCAGAACGTTTGTGTCAAGGTCGAGGGCGAACGCTCTCTGATTTTTGATGAAGTTGTGGTTCGCATCAGTGACAAGTTCGCGGATGCCATGCACATCGATACCGATGAAGCAAACGCCGCAGCTCTGATTCCCAATTCTTACGGCACTATTTTAGACTGAGAAAGGAACGAGTATTATGCCTACCTATTCCCACGAAGTAGAACAGATGTGTACGGTCCGCAAAGGTCCGCATCACGGTCCGGCCCCGATTCCCGAAGAAGGAAAATGGGTCAAAGTTAAGGAAATTTCTCAAATTTCCGGCCTGTCCCACGGCATCGGCTGGTGCGCCCCCCAACAGGGTTCTTGCAAACTGACCCTCAACGTCAAAGACGGTATCATCGAAGAAGCCCTGGTGG
>JAFYLE010000032.1 GCA_017537265.1 Clostridia bacterium
AGGGACTCTTCGGTATCATGGTCGCCTCGTCCGTTGCCATCATCCCGTATGGGAAGATTGCGCTGGAGGACGACAGCCTTTTCGAGGTGACGTACAATACCGAGACCGTCCTCATCTGCGCCGCGTGTGCCGTCGTCGGCTTTTTCGTGGCGCTGGTCATGGATCGCCTCGGCGACAAGATCGTTCCCAAGGAGGAAGAAAAAGAGGAAACGGTGTGACGTCTGTCCGTGCAGAGCGGCCTAAAAAACGCTCCAAGATCCGTCTTTTTCTCGGTGGCCTTTTCCATTCTGTTTTGTGTCGCATTCCGTAACTCGGTACGTGGCGGCGCTTTGTGCGTCGGCGAGACGCGACTTCGCTGAAATACCAATATTTCTCCTGCGAAACGCTCTTGCTGCGCAAGCTCAAGGACGTGGATATGCGGATGCAGGAAAACCGTGCGATCATGCTGTATTCGCCGCTCTTGGAAAAGGTCGAAAAAGAATAAAAACCGCCCCCGCAAGTTTGCGGAGGCGGTTTTCTCATGCTCCGAAAAAACGGGGCACGAGTGAGGGGGACTAACGGTGAAAGCGCGGGAACGCGGGGGATTCCATCTCCCTGTATTCGGGCATGCCCGCCTCCTCGCGCAAGAAGGAGATGAGTCGCCTCAGCACCCGTTTGGCGCTGCCGTCGTTTCGGCGCACCGTGAAGGCGCCGGGGTCAAAGTGATCCTCGCGCACGAGCATGGTGATAAGGGCGGCGCAGAGCGTTTTGTCCGCGTTTTTCAGGCGCATGAGTTCCGTTTTCACCTGAATGGGCGAGGTGCAGAGGTAGCGGGGGTAGTCGTACACCTCCAACTCGCACAGCGCGAGGGCGTCGGCGACGGTTTCTGCGTTCATGGGGGTAAAAAATTCGTCTTGGTACAGCAGCTCTTCCAGTACCTCCACTTTTTCGCATGCCTTCATCGTGCGCGCCGATCGTGAATGCGCTCCAGCTCCGCGGCAAAGAAGGTGAGTGCTCGCCACAGAAGTACCATAGATGCGCCGAGGATGATGCGCAAAATGAGGTCGGAAAA
This sequence comes from Clostridia bacterium, assembly GCA_017537265.1. Classification (GTDB taxonomy): domain Bacteria; phylum Bacillota; class Clostridia; order Oscillospirales; family SIG627; genus RUG14179. Next base: position 1,052 of record JAFYLE010000032.1, read on the forward strand.
TTCCAGCATGCCCGCGTCGCTTGCACCCGCGGTGAAGAGGATGAAGAAGACGCCGAACAGCCCCGACAGGTTTGCTCCAAAGCGCAGAAGGTCTGCCTGCAGGCGGCGGTTTTTGGCATGCGGTGCGGCCTTTACTTTTTGAGTTAAGGTGATGTTGTTTGTCATGGTAGTGTCCTCCTGATGCGTTGTCGTGTTGCTTTCCACGATTAGAGGATAGCACGAGACGTGTCCCATAATTCGGACAGTAAATCGCAAAAGGGCAAAAAAGAACGGACACGGCAGAGCGCCGTGTCCGTTTTTTGGTTTTGTTTATTTTGCGTCTTTGGTGATCTCGCACCAGAGCTTGTACTTCTCGTCCCAAAGCGCGGTGTCTTCGGGGGTGAAGTGCTTGACGGCAAAGCTGTTTTCGGAGACTTTGCGGATCTCGGATAGGTCTTGCACCTCGTCCATGGCGTAGAATTGCAGGAGCAGGTTGCCCATGGCGGTGGCTTCCGTCGGGCCCGCGGTGACGTGTCTGCCCGTGGCGTTTGCCGTGAATTGAGAGAGAAAGTCGTCCTTCGTGCCGCCGCCGACGATGTGGATGGTGGAGAAGGTGCGGCCGGTGAGTTCTTCGATCTCGCAAAGCGTCTTGCGGTAGCGGAAGGCGAGTCCTTCGTAAATGGTGCGCACGAGTTCTCCGCGCGTTTCGGGCACGTGCTGGGCGGTCTGCTTGCAGTACTCGCGAATGCGGGAGGGGAGGTCGCCCGGCGCCTCAAAGGCGGCGGTGTCGGGGGTAATGAAGGCGGTGAAGGGCTCTGCGGCGCGCGCCTCGCGCTCCAGGTCGGCAAAGGTGACGTTCTCGTCCCCTTCGCGCTTGAACTGGCGGCGAGACTCCTGAATGAGCCACAGTCCCATGATGTTTTTCAGAAGTCGGATCTTGCCGAACACGCCGCCCTCGTTTGCGAGGTTTAAGCGGCAGGCGTTCTCGCCCGTCTCGGGTGCGTCAAGCTCCGTGCCGAAGAGCGACCAGGTGCCGGAGGAGACGTAGATGAAGTCCTTCTCCTGCGTGGGCACGGCGGCGACGGCGCTTGCCGTGTCGTGCATGCCGACGGCGATCACGGGCACGCTCGGGACGCCCAGTTCACTGCACACTTTTTCGCTGAGGCAGCCCAAAACGGAGCCCGTCGGGACGATCTCGCCCAGCACGTCTGCGGCAAGGCCGAGTTTGGACAGCACGCGCTCGGAGGGGGCTTTGGTCGCGGCATTCAGCAGTTGGCTCGTGGAGGCGGCGGTGTATTCGTTCTTTGCCTCTCCTGTGAGCAGATATGCGATGAGGCAGGGCATCATCAGCAATTTTTTGGCTTTGCGGAAGACCTCGGGACGGCACTTTGCGGCGGCGGCAAGCTGGAAGAGGGAGTTGATGTGCATCATTTGCAGGCCCGTTTCCGCGTACAGCTCGTTTGCCGGATATCCTTGGCAGAAGGCCTCAACCATGCCGACGGAGGACTCGTCGCGGTAGTGCAGGGGAGTCTCCAGGAGGGCGCCGTTTTCGTCCAGGATGCCGAAGTCCACGCCCCAGGTGTCAATGCCCACGCAGTCGTAGCCGCCCGCTTCGTGTGCTTTTACGAGCGCGAGGCGGATGTCCGCCATGAGTTCGTCCAGATCCCAGCGGAAGGCACCGTCTTTTTCCTTGGGGCAGTTCTCAAAGCGGTGGATCTCGTTTAGGCTCAGCTTGCCGTTTTCCAGCGTGCCGAGGATGGCGCGACCGGTGGAGGCGCCGAGGTCGATGGCAAGTGCGCGTTTCATAGTAATTCCTCTGAAAAGATGAGATTTGAGTAGAAAAAAGCGGCGCATAGTGTTATGCGCCGCGCGTTTTTCTTACAGGTTCTTGTTGGCAACGCCTCTGCGGTAGTTTTCCACTTCCCAGTTGTCGATGAAGTCGATGAAATCGTCGTCGAGCTGGTGGTAGCCGCCGAAGTTCTCGGCGTAGAAGGAGATCTTGCCGGCGTCGAGGAAGAGCTGCATGGCACGGTCGGCTTCGCCGCGGTCCTTGCCTGCGGTGAACAGACCTACGCCGCGCACGATGATGACCTTCGGCAGACCGCCGATCTTGGCGTCGTATTCCTTCAGGAGCGCTTCGATCTCGTCCGCGCTTTCGCAGAAGAGCGGCCAGGAGCGGCAGTAGGTGATCTGGTCGGGGTTGTAGGGGCGCAGCACGCCTGCGGCGGCTTCACGGCTCTCGCACATGGCGACCATGCTCTTTTCGCCGCAGTAGAGAACGGCGTCGTAGACTTTTTCCAATTTTTCCTTCACGGCGCCGATGGCGTCGGTGTCGATGGGTGCGAGGTCGCTGACCCATTCAGCCTTGTAGCAGGCCTTGATTTTGGAGATGACCTCGTCAAGCGTTGCACCGATCTCCTCGGGGGAGTTGCCGGGGATGAAGATGCCGTGGTTTTGGAGGAGGAGGAAGCGCGGGTATTTGCCGAACTTCTCTTTGTGTTCCTGCTGCAGATCCCAGCAGTAGCGGGCAAGGCCGTAGCCGGGGTGCACGAGCTTGACCCAGACCACGTCGTTTCCGAAGAGGCGGTGTGCTTCTTCTTCACCGTTGACGGCGCTGGTCAGGGAGTTGACCACGGTGGGGTGCAGGTGCAGAACGTAGGGGAAGTCAAAGCCGTGGTGCAGGAGCGCTTCCACGCTGGGGCGCTTCTCTTCGCCGGGCAGGCGGGTTGCCATCACGTCTTCGATGAACTGGGTGTCAATGTTTTCCACGTCTTCCGGATAGCCGCGCAGAAGAAGGTCTTGCAGGCCGTGGCGGTCGAGTGCGGCAAAGCCGTTTTCACGGATGCCGGAGAGGGGGAAACCGGAGGCTTTCACGTACAGCACGTCGGCGGTCTTGTAGGAGGTGTTGCCACCGCCCGCCAGCACGAGCGTGGGGTCGGAGCCGTAGTAGTCGGACATGTAAGCGAGTTTGGTCAGTTCAGTCATGATATAACCTCACAAAAATAGAATTTCAAGGGTCTTTTTCATTATAAAACGCGCGCAGGCTTCTGTCAAGGCACGAATGTTCCAAAAAAAGTTTGAAATCGGGCAAAAATTTTGCCTTTTGACCTCTTGTTTTACGTTCGGAAATATGTATAATGTAAAGTAGAGAAAATTTGTGACAGAAAAGGAGTTTTCACCATGTTCAAGCTTGGTACCAATCTGGGTTTTGCCATCAACCGTTATATTGAGCCCGAGGTGTGGGCAAAGATCTGCGACGAGGATATGGATATCCGTTACGTGCAGTTCGTTGCCGACCTCTTAAACTGCTTCTTGCCTGAAGATTATATCAAGAGCCAGGTCAAGCGCATCAAGGAGGCGACGAAGAACCACGACCTGCAGATCGCTTCTCTCTTCACCTCTGCATACACCCGCGTCAACCACCTGATGCACCCCGATGAAGAAGCCCGTAAGATCTGGCTTGACTGGTTTTTCCGTTATATGGAGATCGGCGCAGAGTTCGGCGCAAAGTCCTTCGGCAGCCACTTCGGCATTCTGACCTTCGACGTGTATAACGATCCTGCAAAGCGTGAGTTCATCATCGAAGAAGGCGTGAAGAATTGGCAGAGAATGTCCAAGCGCGCCAAGGAACTCGGCTACGAATACCTCATTTTCGAGCCCATGAGCGTCCCGCGTGAAATGGCTACCACCGTGGAAGACACGCAGGAACTTCTGGACCGCGTCAACGCCGACTGCGGCGTACCGCTCAAGGTCTGCCTCGACGTCGGCCATGCGCCCGACCCCAGCCAGCGCGACCCCTACTACTGGGTGGAGCGCCTTGCCGCCGAGAGCCCCGTCATTCACCTGCAGCAGACCGTGTTGCACAAGTCCAACCACGCGCCCTTTACCCCCGAGGCCAATAAGGACGGCATCATCAAGGGCGAAAAACTCATTCCGATGGTGGAAGCGGCAGGCAATAAGGACGCCTACTTCTTCCTTGAGATCGGTCACCGCGAACATCACGACACCGACTACCGCGTGATTCCCGACCTTGCGGAGAGCGTGCGCTACTGGCGTCAGTGGATCAAGGAGTAAATTATGGCAGATACGATGAAAGCATTGAATTTGCATGCCGTCGGCGATCTTCGCTACGAAGACGTCCCGATGCCCAAGCCCGAGGCGGATGAAGTCCTCGTGCACGTGCGTGCCGCAGGCATTTGCGGAAGCGACATTCAGCGCGTGCTGACCAAGGGCACGTACCATTTTCCGACCATTCCCGGCCACGAGTTTTCCGGTGAGGTCGTCGCCCTGGGCAAAGACGCCGACCCCGCTCTGCTCGGCCGTCGCGTCGCCGTTTTCCCGCTCTTGCCTTGCCGCGAGTGCGAGCCCTGTGCCATGGAAGAATACGCCCAGTGCAAGAATTACGATTACTACGGCTCCCGCCGCGACGGCGGTTTTGCCGAATATCTGGCGGTGAAGACCTGGAACCTCGTCTTCGTGCCCGACAACGTCAGCTTTGAAGAAGCGGCCATGTGTGAGCCTTGCGCCGTCGCCCTGCACGCGCTCGGTCAGTTTGGCGTGAAGAAGGGCTCCACCGTGCTCATCTTCGGCGCGGGTACCATCGGCCTTCTGCTTGCCAAGGTCGCCCGCATGAAGGGCGCCGCCAAAGTCATTC
>JAFYLE010000033.1 GCA_017537265.1 Clostridia bacterium
AGAACGTTCAGTTTAACGAATCGTGGGACGACGCCTCCTCGCGCCTGCTCCTCGCCTGCGACGGCGAATTGCAAGCCCTTTGCCGCAAGGTGGAGGGGCTGGACCTTTCCGGCGTGGTGGGTCTGGACGTCCATTACGGCGTGACGGATGAAGCGAGCATGACGAAAAAGCTCTCCTCCATTCCCTCGTTTTTCGGCATTTTATCCCCCATGGTACGAAGCGGGGACGGCAAGTTCGTGCTGGACACCGAGAGTCGCTATTTTTCCGAGGACTTTCCGTACGGGCTTCTCATTCTCGTCTCGTTTGCCCATGTATTCGGTCTGGACGTGCCCGAGATGCGGCGCGTGCTCACCTGGTTTGAGTCGCTTTGCGGCAAGGAATATTTGGTGGATGGGAAACTGATCGGACGCGACCTTGCAAACCTTCCCATTCCGCAGAATTTCGGTCTGTTATCACCCGAGGCCGTCGTGGAGTTTTATTCGAGGTAAAAAGCAAAACAAAAAAGCGCACTCTTTCGAGTGCGCTTTTTGTTTTTTTGTCTGTTATCTCTGGACGCGGCCGCTGCCGTCGCCGCCGGCGAGTTTTTCCACCTCGGAGACGCCGACGCGGTTGTAGTCGCCTTCCACGGAGTGCTTAAGGGCACTTGCCGCCACGGCGAATTCAATGGCGCTCTGGGTATCCTTGCCGGAGAGCAGGGCGTAGATGAGGCCGCCGCCGAAGGAGTCGCCGCCGCCCACGCGATCGACGATGTGCAGGTGGTAGGACTTGGAGAAGCAGTAGTTCTCGCCGTCGTAGAGCATGCCTGCCCAGTCGTTGTCGGAGGCGGAGATGGAGGTGCGCAGGGTGATGGCGACCTTCTCAAAGCCGAACTTGTCGGCAAGCTGTTTGGCCACGGACTTGTAGCCCTCGTGGTTGAGCTTGCCGCCGTAGATGTCGGTGCCTTCCGCTTCGATGCCGAAAACGTCCTTGGCATCCTCCTCGTTGGAGATGCACACGTCCACGTAGTGGCAGAGGCGGGTCATGGTCTCACGGGCTTGCTCACGGGTCCAGAGCTTGCCGCGGTAGTTTAAGTCGCAGGAGATCTTCACGCCGCGCTCTTTTGCGGCCTTGCACGCCTCCAGACAGATGTCGGCGACGTTTGCGCCGAGGGCGGGGGTGATGCCGGTGAAGTGGAACCAGTCTGCGCCTTCAAAGATGCTGTCCCAGTCAAAGTCGGAGGCGCTGGCTTCCGCGATGGCGGAGTGGGCACGGTCGTAGATGCAAACGCTGCCGCGCTGGGAGGCGCCTTTTTCCAGATAATAGATGCCGACGCGATCGCCGCCGCGGACGATCTTCGTGGTGTCCACGCCGAAGGCGCGCAGGGAGTTGACCGCCGCTTGGCCGATGGCGTGGGAGGGAAGCTTGGTCACGTAGACGCTGTCCATGCCGTAGTTGGCAAGGGAGACGGCAACGTTGGCTTCGCCGCCGCCGAAGGTGGCTTGCATCTGGTCGTTTTGGAAGAAGCGGTAGTAGCCGTTGGGTGCGAGGCGGAGCATCAGCTCGCCGAAGGTAACGATGCGTTTCATATTTTAGCCCTCCAGTTTTTCAAGTGCTTCTTTGACGAAGAAACTGCCGCCGATGGCCGCGATCTTGTCAAAGGCCAAAAATTCGTCGATGTTGCTTCTGTCCACGCCGCCGGTGGGAATGAACTTCACCTGCGGGAAGGGCGCGGAAAGTGCCTTGAGTGCCTTGAGGCCGCCGTAGATGCCGGCGGGGAAGAACTTCACGGTGGTGATGCCCAGTTCCAGAGCGGCCATGATCTCAGTGGGGGTCACGCAGCCGGGGAAGTAGGGGACGTTCTGTTCTTTGCAGATCTCTGCCACCGCGGGGGAAAGACCGGGGGAGACGATGAAGGTCGCGCCCGCTTCCAATGCCGCGCGGCACTGCTCGGCGTTGATGACGGTGCCCGCGCCGATCTCCATGTCGGGGTGGTTCTTTTTGGCGTAGGCGATCGCCTCTGCGGCGCATGCGGTGCGGAAGGTGATCTCTGCGGTGTGAATGTCGATGCCCTTCAGGGCGTTCAAGATCTTGTCGGTCTCGCCGAGCTCTTTGATGACGACGACGGGAATGAATTTTTCCATAGCTATTTACCTCACTTTATGCTTTGCCGAGTTCTTTTTCGGCGGCTTCGAATAGACCCATGATGTAGGCGGCGCCAAGCGCGCGGTCGTAGAGGCCGTAGCCGGGCTTGCCGGTCTCACCCCAGATCATGCGGCCGTGGTCGGGACGCACGTAGCCGTCGTAGTCGTTCTTGACCAGCGCGCGGACGATGCCGTACATGTCCAGACTGCCGCAGGGGGAGTAGTGGGCAGACTCCTCAAAGGAGCCGTCTTCCAGGATCTTGACGTTGCGGATATGCATGAAGGCGATGCGCTTTTTCGCGGCGTATTTTTCGGTCATGGCAACCACGTCGTTGGTTTTGGCACAGCCGTAGCTGCCGGTGCAGAGGCAGAGGCAGTTGGCGGGGCTGTCGACGAGGGCGAGCATGCGGTCGATGTTTTCCTCACAGGTGATGATGCGCGGCAGACCGAAGATGGGGTAGGGCGGATCATCGGGGTGGATAGCCATCTTCACGCCGCATTCTTCCGCGACGGGGATGACTTTTTTGAGGAAGCGCTCCAGGTTCTTCCATACGCCTTCTTCACCGATCTTGGCGTAGGCCTGGAAGAGCTCGCGCACCTCGTCCTGCGTATAGGAGGCGTCCCAGCCGGGCAGGTTGATGTCGTCGGTCAGGGGGTCGAGGCCGTTCAACTGATCCCAGTACATGACGAGCGACGTGCTTCCGTCGGGTGCCATGCGATCCAGTTGGGTGCGCGTCCAGTCAAAAATGGGCATAAAATTGTAGGTGATGCACTTGACACCCGCCTTGGCACAGCGGCGGATGTTCTCGCAGTACACGTCCAGAAGCTCTTCCACGTTGCCGCGGCCGAGCTTGATGTTCTCGTGCACGGGAATGGATTCCACCACGTCAAAGACCAGACCGCGGCGTTCACAGCGGTTCTTGATCTCCGCGAGGGATTCCTCGGGCCAAACCTCGCCGGGCGCCACGTCGTAGACCGCAGTCACGATGGAGCGCATTCCGGGAATTTGGGAGATGTACTTCAGGCGAATCGGGTCGTTCTGAAGCCACCAGCGAAATGCGAGTTTAATCTTCATAGCATCCTCCAGATAAGTCAAAAATCAAGCGGAGTTTTCCGCCCTTTCTTTCCATTTTGCAGTATAGCACAAACGTTTTTACTTTTCAAGAAAGAACATGCCGAAAATTTGTATAATCTTCCACTATATTTATATAAATATCGCCAAAACGGAAGAGATTCAACGTCTATGCCTCCACTCGCGACAAATGCGTTGCCAAACCTGCCGAGATGATCGAACGCGTCAAAGCGGAGATCGCGGAGGAGAAAGAACGGCTCAAAATTCGTTGAAGGAGAATTAAAAATGCGGCGGTTCAACAATGCTGAACCGCCGCATTTTTAATTAGTGTTATCGAAATGAAGGTTAACAGTAAATGTGCCGTATTTAATTCCAAATTCTTGGCGGAGGTAATTACTCGAGAAAGTAATACCAATATTATGTGTTTCACAAATTTGTTTTGCAAAATTCAATCCAAATCCTTGTCCGCCTGTTGAAAGTGCTTTTGCATTTTCGCCTCTAAAACCTTTTTGACAAAGCCGTAATAATTCGTTTTCATCACAATATGGTCCTATAGATGAAATTGTAACGTCCAGAACTTCTCCATTTTCTGCAAAATTCACATTAACTGGATACCCGTCTGGTGAGTATTTAATGGCGTTTTCAAAGAGGATAAAAAGCAATATTTCAAAAGTTTGATAAATAGGATATCGGTAATCACTTTGCTGAGGGGTATTTAATGATATCCAGACATTTTTGCGCATATATCCTTTCAATAGCTTGCGCATTTTATCGAACTTTCGAAATATTACAAGAGAAAGAGGCGGGTTCGTTGAGAGTGTCGGATTCAAAACTGAATCAAAATAAGCGAAGCGATTTGAAATCATATAACTGCAAACATGTACATTTTTCAATGTGTTTAACAATGTTTCAGAATCAAGTCCATCTTCATCCGATTGACTCTCTAGAAGTTGGTCAATAGTATTTTTAACTTGTCCGTTTAAGGAACGGGTTTCATGCAACAAGTCCTTAATGGCATCCAAATTACGTTGTAGCGAACCTTTTTCGGATAAACTTTCGGCCGCCTCTTTAGCAATTGCCAAGCAGTTCTCTTCACTTAAAATGGTATTAAAAACACATTCGGTAGACTCTGTTGATTTTGCTTTTTTCTTGTCCCATACACCTCGAATTCTTAGTCCCGAAAAAATAATTTTAGTATTGGGAGTAGAATAAACATAGGAAGCTAGCCCGTGAGGACAACAATAAGATCCCGCAGGGCTTTCAGCCATACGCTCATAATGTTTTAAGCATGTTTCTCGTGTGCAGTTCTTTTTGCAGAATGGCAACAAGTGAATGTACGAGCCGTCCTCCAAAACACCATTATTAACAACCGGCAGTAGGGACATTACTGTGCACCTCCAACCAATCCTAAAATCAATTTTGCACAAAGCGATGAGGTGAAGTCTGTAATTATAGTTCGAAGTTTAGAGTCTTTTTCTTCAACAAAGTTTTGAAGTGCATTAAAGTTCTTTTTGTTTATTGACTGAACAAATTTATCCTCTATTCTTGCGATTGTGATAGTTGAAACTCCGTTGTTTAGCAAGTAAGAACGTATCTTCTCCCAACGATGAATAGGATTTATTGCTTCTTTAATTTGTGAATCTAAAACATCTATCCAATCGTCGATACCTAAATCTTTTGTGGCAACATAATCCGCCAAAGAGAAGAACTGGTTGTAATCCGCATTATATGTGTTGGCAGTATATGCTACGATTTGCTTGCTCGGATAATTTGCGTGTATTTCACGGATAATAAAAGCTCCTTCTTTTTCATATCCTAGTTTTTTTCCGACGCCGGCAATATCGCACATAATAATTTCATAAGGTTCTACATCCCGTATACTGTCTATATCGTTTTTATGAGTAATCTGATATCCATTTGCTTTCAAAAAATCTTCAGCGTAAAAACTATTATCATCAATAATAAGGATGTTAATGTTTTTTCTAAGTTCAACCATGCTATGGCTTTGTTTAATGATGGTCATCTCTGATAAATCTGCAATCGTATTCATAATACAGTATATGTGCGGAACTTTCATTTTTATTCTCCTCTCAATTGGGCAGTTGCAAAACATTTATGGCAAGACCTAGAAATATTATAGGATGAGAAAACTATAAAGTAAAGATGTTACTGCTCTTTTGTAAAAACAAGAAGGCCGCAAGGTGATCCCTTGCGGCTTTGATTCTGCGGTCAAAACCGCGATTTTTGGTCGGAGTGACAGGATTCGAACCTGCGGCATCTTGCTCCCAAAGCAAGCGCGCTACCAACTGCGCTACACCCCGATATGAAGTTGTAAGTGATGATGGGCATTTTCTGTGGGACTGCTTTGGTCGCCCTGCTTGCGGTGCCCAAAATTCTTTGTTCGCTATTCGCTTCACAGAATTTTGACCGCTGCGCCTTTTCGCGCTCCTTGCATCCGCCGCGGGCGGCAGTCGCGCTCAAAGCCCAAAGCAAGCGCGCTACCAACTGCGCTACACCCCGATATGAAGTTGTAAGTGACGACGGGCATTTTCCGTGGGACTGCTTTGGTCGCCCTGCTTGCGGTGCCCAAAATTCTTTGTTCGCTATTCGCTTCACAGAATTTTGACCGCTGCGCCTTTTCGCGCTCAGGGTCTCCGCCGCAGGCGGCAGTCGCGCTCAAAGCCCAAAGCAAGCGCGCTACCAACTGCGCTGTATTTCGATACCCCAAGAGTTTAGCATACGAGGGGTCAAAAGTCAATGAAGGCAAAGGGGAACTGCGAGAGGGATCATTGGTTTTTCTTTAGTCTTTTCAGCTCTTCGGCGAGGATGGCGCGGGCGCGGGCGACGTCGGCGCTTGTTGCGGCGGGCACGTTGGCCAGGGGATAGTCAAGGCCCAGAGATTCGTATTTGGCGCGGCCCATGGTATGGTAAGGCAAAAGGTCGACGGCCTGCACGTTTGCGAGCGGCGCGACGATGCGAGCGAGGGCTTTGAGGTGCTCCTCGGAGTCCGTGAGGGTCGGCACGAGGACGTGGCGGATCCACGTGGGCACTTTTTTCTCATTCAAATGGCGGGCAAAGGCAAGAATGCGGTCGTTGTCCGCACCCGTGAGGGCGACGTGCGCGTCGCGCTCGGCGTGTTTGATGTCCAAGAGCACGAGGGAGGTGACCGCAAGCAGATGGTCGATCTTTTCCGTGTTCTCGGGGTCAAAGGTGGCGCCGGAGGTGTCCAGGCAGGTATGTACGCCCTCGGTTTGGGCGAGGGTAAAAAGCTCGGTGACGAACTCCGTCTGTAACAGCGGCTCGCCGCCGGTGACGGTGATGCCTCCGGTGTAGAAGGCGCGGTTTTTGCGGTATTCGCGCAGGACCTCTTCTGCGGAGAGGGTTTCCGCGGCGGGAGTCGCCCACGTGTCGGGATTGTGGCAATAGGCACAGCGCAAGGGGCAACCGGAGAGAAACAGGACGTATCGTACGCCCGGTCCGTCTACGGTTCCGAAGCTCTCGCGCGAGTGGACGAAGCCCTGCATCAGATCTTGTCGTGGAAGGTGCGGGAAATGACCTCGTCCTGCTGCTTTTTCGTGAGCTTGTGGAAGTTCACGGCGTAGCCGCTGACGCGGATGGTAAGCTGCGGATACTTCTCCGGATGTGCTTGCGCGTCAAGAAGCATTTCCTTGGTGAAGACGTTGACGTTTAAATGATGACCGCCCTTTTTGGAATATCCGTCGAGCAGGGCGATGAGGTTGTCGATTTGTTTTTCGGTGGCTTTGATCATGCTTTATTCCTCCGTTTCGTCGCTGTCGAGTCCCTCAAACAGAGTGGGGGAGACGCAGGCACCTGCGGGGCAGTCCATATCCACGCTGATCTCGCCCATGAAGAGTTGGTCTTCCTTGCCGAGTGCGCCGGGAATGATGGAGAAGGTGTTGGAGATGCCGTCCTGTGCGTCTTTGAACGGCAGTTTGGCGATGGAAGCAAGGCTGGCAACGGCGCCGTGCGTATCGCGGCGGTGCATGGGGTTGGCACCGGGAGCAAAGGCGACGCCTGCCTTTCTGCCGTCCGGCGTGGAGCCGGTGGCCTGACCGTACACCACGTTGGAGGTAATGGTCAGAATGGACGTCGTCGGGATGCTGTTGCGGTACGTGTGATTCTTGCGGATGTGCTCCATAAAGGTGTGCACGATGTCGTAGGCAAGTTCGTCCACGCGGTCGTCGTCGTTGCCGTATTTGGGGAAGTCGCCCTCCACCTCGTAATCGACGGCAAGGCCCGTCTCGTCACGGATGACCTTGACCTTGGCGTACTTGATGGCGGAAAGCGAGTCTGCCACGACGGAAAGACCTGCGATTCCCGTGGCAAACCAGCGGGTGACATTCTTGTCGTGCAGGGCCATCTGGATCTTCTCGTAGCAGTACTTGTCATGCATGTAGTGGATGATGTTGAGCGTGTCCACGTACACCTTGGCGAGCCATTCCATCATGGCGTCGTAATGTTCCATGACCTCGTCGAAGTCGAGGTATTCCGAAGTGATCGGGCGGTACTTGGGGCCGATCTGCTTGCCCGTGATCTCGTCTCTGCCGCCGTTGATGGCGTACAGCAGGCACTTGGCAAGGTTGGCGCGCGCGCCGAAGAACTGCATTTCCTTGCCCAGTCGCATGGAGGAGACGCAACACGCGATGGCGTAGTCATCGCCGTGGAAGAAGCGCATGATCTCGTCACTCTCGTACTGAATGGAGGAGGTCTCAATGGACATCTTGGCGCAGTAGCGCTTGAAAGCGTCGGGCAGGTTGGGGGACCACAGAACGGTCAGATTCGGCTCCGGCGAGGTGCCGAGGTTCTTGAGCGTGTGCAGGTAGCGGTAGCTCATCTTGGTGACCATGTGGCGACCGTCAACCGCCATGCCGCCGATGGACTCCGTGACCCACTGCGGGTCGCCGGAGAACAGGGCGTTGTATTCGGGTGTGCGCGCGAATTTGATCAGGCGCAGTTTCATGATGAAGTGGTCCACCATCTCCTGAATTTCGCGCTCGGTGTAGCGGCCTTCACGCAGGTCGCGCTCGGCGTAGCAGTCCAGGAAGGTGGAGGTGCGGCCCAGAGACATTGCCGCGCCGTTCTGTTCTTTGACGGCGGCGAGGTAACCGAAGTACAGCCACTGGATGGCCTCCTTCGTGTCGTGGGCGGGCAGGGAGATGTCAAAACCGTAGGAGAGTGCCATTTTCTTGAGGTCCTGCAGGGCGCGGATCTGCTCGGAGAGCTCCTCGCGGTCGCGGATGACCTCCTCGTACATTGCACTCTTGGTGGTCTCTTTTTCTTCGATCTTCTTCTCGATCAGACGGTCCACGCCGTAGAGCGCCACGCGGCGGTAGTCACCGATGATACGGCCGCGGCCGTAGGCGTCGGGCAGACCGGTGATGATATGGCTGGAACGGCAGGCGCGCATCTCGGGCGTGTACGCGTCAAAGACGCCTGCGTTGTGCGTCTTGCGGTAGGTGGTGAAGAACTCCTTGATCTCGGGGTCGATCTCATAGCCGTTGTCGGCAAGCGCCTTTTCCGCCATGCGGATGCCGCCGTAGGGCATGAGCGCACGCTTTAAGGGGCGGTCCGTCTGCAGGCCGACGATGGTCTCCAGCTCGCGGTCAATGTAGCCGGGCTCGTGCGAGGTGATGGAGGAGATGATCTTGGTGTCCATATCCAAAACACCGCCTTTTTCGCGCTCCTGCTTAAACAGGACGGTGACCTTCTCCCACAGGGCAACGGTTGCGGGCGTAGCGTCCTCGAGGAAGTCCTCGTTTCCGTTGTAGGGAGTATAGTTGTGACGCAAAAAAGAGCGCACGTTGATCTCTTTGCACCAGGTGCCCGGATCAAAATCGCGCCAGATTTCTTTGAGGGTTGGGATAAGCTGTGACATAGTTTCTCCGAATGTATTTGAATAGATATTAGTATTTTACTATAACACAGCAAAAAACACAAGGTAGAATTTGTAAAAAACCTTGTATTATTTTCATCTTTTAGAAGCGTTACGACGAGGCGATCAAGCACTCCAAAAGTCCGCTCGGCGCGGCGGAGGATACGTCGCCGCCGACGAATTCGTCGAAGGAAAAAAGCAGGTTTGCGTAGACCGTGCCCATATCCGGGTGGTTTGTTACCACGTAGGTGTAGCAGCGCAGAGTCTCTCCGCGAAAGCGCGAGAGGTCGAGTCCCAAGGGTTTTTGCAGTTCGTTGTAGGCCTTGTACGTCTTGTCAAATTCGCGCGGGACGGTGACCTCGTACATTTTGACGGGCGCGCTCTCGCACTCGCGTCCGAAAGAAGATAACAGCGCGAGGCGCTGTTCGTTGGTCTTTATGTTCAAGTATTCTTTTTTCGTGCCCGCGGCAAGGCTTTTCGGCTCGGAAAAGAGCAGCGAAAGGCAGAGAAACACCGCAAAGCTGAAGAGCAGCAGAAGCGGCAGCAGATTCGGTTTTTTTGCGTTTGCCGTTTTCAAAAAAACGCCCCCTTTCGCACACAACTTATGCGAGAGGGGGCACGTTTATTCTTGCAGTTCAAAGAGGGTGTCGTAGAGGGCGGAGAGTTCTGTGTCCAGACTCTCGCGCTCGGCGTAGAGCTCTTGCAGACGCTTGTAGTCGCCGGCGTTTGCATTCTCCTCTTCCGCGATGGCCTCAAGCCTTGCTTCGATCTCGGAAATGGCGCGTTCCGTGTTTCTGACGGCGGCCTGTCGGCGGCGCTCTTCTGCGCCGTATTTCTTGCGGGCAAGGTAGGCTTCCTTTTGCTCGGAGGGGGCGGAGGAAGTGTCTTTTTTGTTTTCCGCGTAAAGCTCCTCCAGGTTTTCCACGCCGCGCAAGAGACGCACGGGGGACTTGGCGCGTTCCAAGAAAAAGACTTTGGTGGCAAGCTTTTTGATGAAATAGCGGTCGTGGCTGACGATGATGCAGGTGCCGGGGTAGGCGAGCAGGGCTTCTTCCAGGGACTCCTTGGAGTCCATGTCCAAGTGGTTGGTCGGTTCGTCAAGGTAGAGCAGGTTGTGGCGGCGTCTCATGAGTTTGGCAAGGGAGAGGCGCGCGCGTTCCCCGCCGGAGAGGGTGGAGACCGTTTGGAAGACCTTGTCGCCGGTAAAGCCGAAAGCGGCGAGGTAGCTTCTCACGCTGCCCTGACTCTCTTCGCCGGGCAGATTCCAGAGCTCGTCAAAGACGGTGCCGAAAAGATTTAAGTCCTGATGTTCCTGGTCGTAGTAGCCGATATCCAGTCCCGGCCCGCGGCGCACGGAGCCCGAGGTGGGGGAGAGGCGTCCCGCAAGCACCTTGAGCAGGGTGGATTTGCCGCTTCCGACCGAGCCGATGAAAAAGACGCGCTCCGCCTTATCCACCTCCGCGTCGAAGGGCGCGAAAATGGGCCCGTCGGGGAAGGAGAACGCGAGAGAATGGATGCGCAGGATCTCGCGCGGGCTCGGCAGTGATTCAAAGTTGAACTTCGGCGCCTCGCGCTCCGCTTCGGGGCGGTCGAGACGTTCGATCTTCTCCAGTGCCTTCTCGCGGCTTTCCGCGCGGCGTACGCTCTTTTCGCGGTTGAAGCTCTTGAGCTTGCGAATGACCTCTTCCTGCCGCGCGATCTCGCGCTGCTGCATTTCGTAGTGTTTTTCCTCCACGGCGCGGCGCGCACGGCGTTCTTCGCGGTAGCGGGTGTAGGAGCAGTTGTACTCCTCCACGCGTCCGGAGAAGACCTCCAGCACCTTCGGAAAGGCGCGGTCCAAGAACATGCGGTCGTGGCTCACGCACAGCACGGTGCATTTTAAGTTTTTCACCGTTTCTTCAAGCCAGGAGAGGGCGCGGATGTCCAGATGGTTGGTCGGCTCGTCCAAGAGCAGGATGTCGGGCGGGTTCAAAAGCAGTTTGACCAGCGCAAGCGTGGTCTTCTGTCCGCCGGAGAGGGTGGAGACGGGACGGTCTGCGCACTCCAGAAGCGACACTGCGGAGAGTGCGCTCTTGGTGCGGGAGAGGTAGGTCAGCCCGCCGTCGCGCTCAAAGGCGCGGGAGAGCGCGTCCAGACGCGTGGCGGCATCAAGGTCGCCTGCGGTGACTTTTTCCTGCAGGCGGGAGATCTCCGCCTCCGTCTGCAGAAGCGCGCCGTGGGCGCTCAGCGCCTCGTCGAGCACGCAGAGGCGGCTGTCTTCCAGCGCGTGCTGGTCAAGCATGCCGACTGTTTTTCCCCCGGCGATGAAGACGTCCCCGCTGTCGGGAGTCAAAACGCCCGCGAGAATGCGCAAAAGCGTGCTTTTGCCCGCGCCGTTGGTTCCGACGAGCGCGGCACGTTCTCCCTCGCCGAGGGCGAAGGAGGCGTCTTTCAAAACCGCGTCGCCCGAGAAGGCGAGGGAGAGGTGCTTGACACTTAAGGCAATCATAAAACGTCCTGTTTGGTGGAATTTTTTACGAGTATACCATATTTCTTTCCCGACTTCAAGCGGTGGAAAACGTACTGAATTATATAAGGGCTTGCATTTTTGAAAAAACGGTGGTATAATATGGAACGAAGTTTGATAATGAGGATGAAAAAGAGTGGAGTTGCCACTCTTTTTTGCCGTTTGAAAGGAGTGTTCTTTTTTGTCAAAGAATCAGAACGTCGCCTCCCGCGTGCGCGCACTCATCGAAGGGCCGATCACGGAGGCGGGCTACCTTCTCTGGGACGTGGATTTTGCCAAAGAAGGGCCGGATGACACGCTGTTTGTCGTCATCGATCACGAAAAAGGCATCGATCTGGACGACTGCACCAAGGTCACCCACTTGATCGACCCCATCTTGGATGAGGCGGACCCCATCCCCACAAGCTACTATTTGGAAGTCTCCAGCGCGGGCGCGGAGCGCGTCTTAAAGACCGCCGCCCAGTTTGAAGCCATGCTTGGCAGAGAAGTCGCCGTAAGCCTGTACGCACCCAAGGACGGTGCCAAGGAAATTTGCGGCACGCTGGATGCATATACCGAGACTGCAATCACCGTCGGTGGTGTGGTTTTGGAAAAAGGTGCGTACTCTCGCGTGTGCACCGTGGACACAACCGTCACCACTGAGTGAAAGAAAAGGAAAAGGACATGAACAACGAATTTTTTGACGCATTGGAACTTCTGGAAGCGGAAAAAGGCATTCAGAAGGAATACATGATCGAGAAGGTGGAAGCCGCCCTCATGACCGCCTACAAAAAAGAGGCCGCAGGTCAGGAGAACGTGCGCATCGCCATTGACCCCGAGAAGCGCCGTGTGAAGATGTACATGCAGCGCACCGTTGTGGAGAACGTGGAAAACCCCGAGACGGAGATCAGCCTTGAAGACGCGCGTGAGATCAAGAAGCGCATCAAGGTAGGCGACGTCATCGAGAAGGAGATCAAGCCGAAGGCCTTCGGCCGCATTCCCGCGCAGACCGCGAAGATGGTCATCATCCAAGGCATCCGTGAAGCGGAACGCGGCAAGATGATCCAGGAATACGAAGAAAAGAAGGAAGACATTCTCACCGGTCGCGTCCGCATGGTGGACCCCAAGACCGGCAACGTCATTCTGGAACTCGGCAAGCACCAGTTCACCCTCACCAAGGCGGAAATGCTGCCCGACGACAACTTCCGTGCGGGTGACCACGTGCGCGTGTACGTTATGGAAGTGAAGAAGGAGTCCCGCGGCCCCATCGTCATGATCTCCCGCACGCACCCCGGTCTGGTCCGCCGCCTCTTTGAGCGCGAGGTTCCGGAAATTCAGGACGGCACCGTGCTCATCCATTCCGTCGCGCGTGAGGCCGGCAGCCGCACCAAGATCGCCGTCTATTCCAAGGACGAGAACGTGGATCCCATTGGCGCCTGCATCGGCGTCAAGGGCCTGAGAAAGCAAAACATCACCGCGGAGCTCGCCGGTGAGAAGATCGACATCGTCAAGTATTCCGAAGACGTTGCCGAATTCGTGGAAGCCGCTCTTTCCCCCGCGACGGTGCTTTCCGTTGCCGTGGCGGAAGACAACAGCTGCCGCGTGCTCGTCGCGCCCGACCAGCTTTCCCTCGCCATCGGTCGTGAGGGCCAGAACGCCCGCCTTGCCGCCCGTCTGACCGGTTGCAAGATCGACATCAAGGCCGCCAACTGATGGTCGAAAAGAAAAAAGCGCTTCGCCGCTGCTGCATTTGTATGCAGCATTTTGAGAAGACGGAGCTTCTGCGCGTTTTGAAAACGCCGGAGGGAGACGTGGTTCTGGACAAGAGCCTCAAGAAAAACGGCCGCGGTGCATACGTTTGTAAGAACGCCGCCTGCCTGCAAAAGGCACGCAAGAGCCGCAGACTGGAGACTTCCCTCAAGTGCGCCGTCGGCGAGGACGTGTACCTCGCGCTGGAGAAAATGGCCAATGAAGGATAAGTTTCTCTCTTCCCTCGGACTCTGCCGCAGGGCAGGGGCGCTCTCCATCGGTGCGGAGGCGGTGCACGCCGCCATTCGATCGGGGAAGACGGCGCTCGTCTTCGTCGCAAGTGACGTCTCCGAGGCAACGATGAAAAAACTCGCCACCTCCACCGCGTATTACAAGGTCGAACTGCGCAGGACCGAGTACACGATGGCCGCGCTTTCCGACGCGCTCGGCGTAAAGCACAACGTTGCCGCCGTCGCGCTCAAGCAATCCACGTTTGTCAACTTGTTTTAATTTTAAGTTTTTTAAGTTTTATTCCAATTTACGGAGGCCCTATGGCACAACAAAAAGTCAAAATCAACGAGCTTGCAAAGCAAATGTACCTCAAGGCAAAGGACCTGGTCGATGCCCTCGGTGAAATGAAGATCGAGCGCAGCATCTCCGCGTCCATCGAGGAGGAGGAGATCAACCTTCTTCTGGAGCACTTGACGGCAAAGCAGAAGCTTGAGGATATCAATCCTTATCTCGCCGGCAAGGTTACGCTGGTCGTGCCCGAGGCGGTGAGAGTTGCCAACGAGCGCGCCGCTGCCGCGAAAGCCGCCGAGGAGGCGCGTATCGCGGAGGAGAAGGCCGCCGAAGAGGCTCGTATTGCCGCAGAACTTGCCGCAAAAGAGGCCGCCGAGACTGCAGAGCGCGCCAAGGCAGAGGCCGAGGCCGCAGAGCGTGCCCGCCGTGAGGCTGCCGCTGCAGAGGCAGGCAAGCTTGCACGCGAGAAGAAGGAAGCCGCCGAGAAAGCGGCGCGTGAGAAAGCACAGAGCGAGCGCTACGACCGTGCCCGTCAGTCCGCGCGCGGCGAAGAAAAGAAGAAGGACGAGAAGGGCCGCGAGAAGAATGCGGGCCGCGCCCGTCAGACGCAGACCTTCGCCACCACCAACACGAGCTTTGTGGAAAAACAGCAGAACGTGCGCATCATCGATACGCGCATGGTGGAGATCGATCTCTCCAAGTACGACGAGAAGTACTACGAGCTCTCCGGCGACAGCCGCAGTGAAGCCCGCCGCCGTACCCAGCAGCGCCGTCAGCGCCCGGGACAACGTCCCAAGGGCGGCAAGAAGTCCGCACCCGTGCGCGCCTCCTTGCCGGACGTCATTCGCCTGCCCGAGATGCTCTCTCCGAGCGATCTTGCCCGCGAACTGCGTCTGCCCACCGGCGACATTCTGAAGAAGCTCTTCACTCTGGGCTTCCGCGTCAACGTCAACCAGCCCATCGACTACGCCACCGCGGAGATCGTTGCCGACGAATACGGCGTGGTCTGTGAGCCCATCAAGGAAGTCACCATCGAAGAAAAACTCATCGACGAGTCTGCCGACGCCGACGAAAACCTCGCCACCCGCCCGCCGGTCGTGGTCGTTATGGGTCACGTTGACCACGGTAAGACCTCGCTTCTCGACGCCATCCGCCACACCTCCGTCACCTCGGGTGAGGCAGGCGGCATTACGCAGCACATCGGTGCGTACCGCGTCAAGGTGCAGGACAAGTACATCACCTTCCTGGACACCCCGGGTCACGAGGCGTTTACCGCCATGCGTGCTCGCGGTGCCAACATCACCGACATTGCCATTCTTGTGGTCGCCGCGGACGACGGTATCATGCCGCAGACCGTGGAAGCCATCAACCACGCCAAGGCCGCGGGCGTTTCCATCATCGTTGCTATCAACAAGATGGACAAGCCCGGTGCCAACGCGGATAAAGTCATGCAGGAACTCACCAAGTACGATCTCGTGCCCGAGGCATGGGGCGGCGACGTCATCTGCGTACCCGTCAGTGCTCTGACCAAGATGGGCATCGACGATCTTTTGGAAAACGTCATGCTCGTTGCAGAAATGGCCGACCTCAAGGCAAACGCCGACCGCGAAGCACACGGTGTGGTCGTGGAAGCGCGTCTGGACAAAGGCCGCGGCCCCGTGGCAACCATGCTCGTCAAGAACGGCACTCTGCGTACCGGTGACGTCATCATTGCCGGTGAGGCAGTCGGTCGCGTGCGCGCCATGACGGATGAAAACGGCCGCGTCGTCAAGGAAGCGGGCCCCTCCACTCCCGTGGAGATCCTCGGTCTTTCCGAGGTTCCCGGTGCGGGTGAGCACTTCCACGCCGTCAAGGACGAAAAGATGGCGCGTGAACTCGCCGAAGAGCGCCGTCACAAGCAGAAGGAAGAGGGCTTCAAGCAGAACGCCAAAGCCTCTCTGGACGATATTTTCCAACAGATCCAGGGCGGTGTTCAGGATCTTGCCCTGGTCGTCAAGGCCGACGTGCAAGGCTCCGCCGAGGCGGTCAAGGCCTCTTTGGAAAAACTCACCAACGACGAAGTACGCGTGTCCGTCATTCACGCGGCAGTCGGCGGCATTACGGAAAACGACGTCATGCTTGCCAGCGCGTCCAACGCCATCATCATCGGCTTTAACGTACGTCCCGACCGCGGCGCCATCGATTCCGCCGCCCGTCAGGGTGTCGATATCCGCACCTACCGCGTCATTTACGAATGCCTTGAGGAGATCGAGGCGGCCATGAAGGGTCTGCTTGCGCCCACCTTCAAGGAAGTGGTGCTCGGCCACGCCAGCGTGCGTCAGCTCATTCGCGTGCCCGGCAGCGGCATCATCGCGGGTTGCTACGTCACCGACGGCAAGATCACCCGCGGTGCATCCATTCGCGTTCTGCGCGACAACATCGTGGTCTTTGAGGACAAGCTCGCCAGCCTTAAGCGCTTCAAGGACGACGTGAAGGAAGTCGCACAGAGCTTTGAGTGCGGTATGGGTCTGGAGCGTTTCAACGACCTCAA
This sequence comes from Clostridia bacterium, assembly GCA_017537265.1. Taxonomy (GTDB): domain Bacteria; phylum Bacillota; class Clostridia; order Oscillospirales; family SIG627; genus RUG14179. The sequence goes on from JAFYLE010000033.1 coordinate 16,372, forward strand.
GGAAGGCGACGTGTTTGAAGCATTCGTCATGGAGGAAGTGAAAGCGTGAGCCACCGTACAGCACGCATCAACGACGCCGTGCGCGAGGAACTTAACCGCGCGCTTGCACAGGTGAAGGATCCGCGCGTTGCGTCTTCCATCGTATCCGTCAGCATGGCGGAAGTCTCGGGGGACCTTTCCACGGCGAAGATCTACGTTTCCATTCTCGGCGGGGAACCGTCCGAGGTCTTAAAGGGGCTGAAGGCCGCCCATGGTTTTTTGCGCACCTTCCTTGCAAAGAGCCTCAATCTGCGCAAGACTCCTGCGCTGACCTTTTTGCAGGATCGCTCCGCAGAGCGCGGCGCGCACATTGCCTCCATTCTCAAGGAACTCTCTTAACATGAACCAAGAAGCACGAAAAGACTTCGCTCAATTTCTCTTGAGTGAAGATACACAAGACGTCTGTTTTGCCTGCCACGTTTCGCCCGACGGGGATAGCGTGGGGAGTGCCGTCGCGCTCGCCATGCTCCTTCGCGCACGCGGCAGGCGTGCTTTTATCCACTTGCCGGAGGCTTTGCCGTGCACGCTTGCGTTTCTCTTCGAGACCTTTGACAACACGGCCTTTGACCCGAAAATGGTCGTCGCGGTGGACGTCTCCACGCCCGAAAGACTCGGAAAGGGATTTCCGTATGCAGACCGCGTTGCGGCAGTTCTGGATCACCACATGGCAAACAGCTTTGACGTGGAGCACAAGTGGGTGGAGGAAGAGGCCGCTGCCACGGGGCTTCTCGTCGCCGCGCTTTACGACGAGGTCGGGGAGCCGATCTCTGCCGATGCCGCGCGTGCCCTTTACACCGCCGTTTCTACCGACACGGGCCGGTTCTGTCACGCCAACACGACCGAGGACGTCCTTGCGACTGCCGCGCGTCTGACCGCCTGCGTGCCGGAGGGCAATTTTGAGGCGTTAAACCGCCGTCTGTTCATCGAAAAAGACGCCGCGCGCCTGCGCCTTGAGGGTTACGTTCTGACCCACGCCGTGCTTTCCGACGCGCCCCGTTGCGTCTATTTTCTCTTGACGAAAAAGCTCAGAAAGAAGCTCGGCATCACGCCCGACGCCGACCTCGGCAGTCTGGTGGACGTGCTTCGCACCTTTGCCGGCTACCCCATCTGCATTCTCGCAAAAGAGAGCGAGAAGGGCGTCTATAAACTCTCCGTGCGTTCGCAAGAGCCGGTTTCCGCAAACGCGTTTTGCCGTGTTTTCGGCGGCGGCGGGCACGAGCGTGCCGCCGGTGCAACCGTGCGCGCAAAGAACGCCTTCGCGTTGAAAAAAGCGGTGTTTGCCGCATTGGCCGACCTTAAACAATGAACGGAATTTTGAATCTTTACAAGGACGAGGGTATGTCGTCCTTCCTCGCGGTCAAGCTCTGCCGCGGGATTTTTCAGACGAAAAAAGCGGGACACGCGGGAACGCTGGATCCGCTTGCGACGGGTGTTTTGCCCATTCTTATCGGCAACGCCTGCGGGGCGGCAAGCTACTTCCTTGCCGATACCAAGGCGTACCGCGCCACGTTTCGCGTCGGCATTTCCACCGATACGCAGGACGTCACGGGTGAGGTCGTGGAGACGAGCGACGTGCGCCCCTGTTTGGACGATTGGCAAAAAACGCTTGCGGGGTTTTTCGGCAAGATCCGCCAGGTTCCGCCTATGTATTCCGCGCTGAAAAAAGACGGCAGACCCCTTTACGAACTTGCCCGCAAGGGTGAGGAGGTCGAGCGCGAAGCGCGCGAGATCGAGGTCTTCGACCTGCAAGTGGAACCGACGGAGAAGGAGGACGAATTCGTCCTGTCTGCCACCGTCAGCGGCGGCACTTACATTCGCACGCTTATTTGCGACGTTGCCGCAAGCCTCGGCGCGCTTGCCACCATGACCGCGCTCTGCCGCGTGCGCCACGGCGAATTTACCGCACAAAATGCGGTGACGCTCTCCGACGTGCGCGCCAAATTGGAACGCGGCGAGGACCTGCAGGAGCTGCTCTTGCCGGTGGAGGAGGCGTTTCTGCCGCTTGAGGCGGTTCAGCTTTCCGCTTTTTATACCAAACTGATGAAAAACGGCTGCGAGATCTATGCCGCCCGTGCCCGCGTGGGCAGGGAATTGCCGCTTGGTGCGCGCGTGCGCGTTCTGGATGAGAACGGTGCGTTTTTTGCCCTTGCCGAAAAGCGCTCCTTCGCGGAGGGTGAGGCGTTCAAAGCCTTAAAGCTCTTCGTCTGACACATAAAAAACACGCTTCCTGTCATACTACTTACTAAAAAAGAATGTGCAGGAAGAAACGATGAAAGCAGTCTTACTTGCGGGCGGGCGCGGCGAGCGTCTTTGTCCGCTGACGGATACCACACCCAAGCCCTTGGTGCGCGTTTTGAACGTGAGCGTCTTGGAGTACGCCATCGCCTCGCTGTCCAAGCTCGGCATACGCGAGGCCGCCGTCACGCTTTGTTACCGCGGCGAGGACATCCGCCGCGCGATCGGAGACACCGCCTTTGGTGTGAAGATCCATTATTTTGAAGAGACGGCCCCGCTCGGTACGGCGGGCGCGGTGCGGGAGTGCCGCGCGTTCTTGGACGAGGATTTTTTGGTCCTCTCGGGCGACGCGCTTTTTGACTTTGATCTCTCGAGGCTCGTCTCGTTTCACCGTGAACACGGCGCACTCGTCTCCCTCGCACTGACGGAGGGACAGGACGTGGGCGAGTACGGCACCGTAATTTTGGACGGCGCGCGCGTGCGCGCATTTTCGGAGAAGCCCTCGTGGCAGGGGGTGTTCTCCAACCTTGTCAACTGCGGTATTTACGCCTGCGGGCGCGAGGTCGTCAACTGCATCGGTGCGGGTGTTCAGGATTTGTCCAAAGATTTGTTTCCGCGGCTCTTGGAAGAAGGGCGCGGTCTGTATGGCGTGAGTCTGTCGGGCTATTGGTGTGACATCGGCTCACCCGCCTCGCTGTATCAGTGCAATATGGATGCGCTGTACGGCAAGGTCAACTTGCCTTGTCCGCCTCGCGGCAAGGTGTTTTCCTCCGGCGGGAAACTCTCGTTTCTCGGCGAGGGCGTTGTTTTACGCGCGCCGAACCGCGTGGAGAACAGCGTGCTCGGTGCGGGTGTTTGCATCGAGGGCGCGACGGTGCTCTCCTCGGTGCTCGGGGACGGCTGCACGGTGAAAAACGGCGCCGTTTTGCGCGGCGTGCTCGCCGCAAACAACGTGTGCTTCGAGCGCGACAGTCTCGCACTCTCGGACGCCTGTTTCGGGGAGGGTGCGCGCGTTTCGCAAGGGGCCTCGGTCTATGAAGGGGCGCGCGTTGCCTCCGCTCGAACGGTGGAGGAGGCCGCGCGCGACGAAGACGAGGATCTCTTCGTTTACGCAAGGCTCTTTCGCGCGCAGACTCCGAGCGCGTGCGCAGAGCTGTTTTTGCGTATGGGGCGTGCCCTTGCTTCGCTCTCGGAGGATCTTTTGCTTTGTTATACCGAGGACAAGTCTTCCTCGCGTCTCTTTTCCGCGCTTGCCGCAGGCTTTGCGGACGGAGGCAAGGACGCCCTCTTTTGCACGGTGGAAACGGAGGAGCAGGCACGCTTTCTTGCCGCATTTTACGGCAGAGTCTGCGCCTTTGTGACGGGGGATGAATCGGTGCCGTTTTGCCGACTTTGCCTCTTTGACGAATACGGACTCATCGCCTCCGACGATCTGCTTCGTCGGGCACAAAAGGCGTTTGAAAAACAGCACGCGCCCGCCGATTCGCTCGGCGTACTGCGGGACGTAAAGGCACAGGCAAGCGCCGTTTATCGCGCGCACCTGAGGGCCGCTCTTCCCGCAAATGCCGGCCTTTCGCTCTCTCTTTTTGAGGGCGCGCCGCAGGCACTTCGCGCCTCTCTTCGCGATGCGGGCGTTGTTTTGACAGAAAACAGCAATGCCCTTGGGGTAGAATGTCTTAAGGACACCTTGCGTCTTTTTTGGCAAGGGGAGCCCTTGGCCGACGCCGCCCTGCTTCGCGCGTTTTTGCTTTCCCGCGACGACGGTGTGTCTCGGGTGCATTTTGCCCGCGTTCCCCTGGGGCGCGAGGTGGAAGCGCACCTCTCTTCGCGCGGGGTGCGGCTTATTTACCCCGAGGCACATTTGAAAAACGGCACGGACGCGTCCTTGCGCGCCCAAAGCGTTTTCGATATGGACTATTACGATCCCGCCGCCCTTTTGTGTAAGGCCCTCTTTGCGTGGCAGAAGGTGGACGGCACGTTTTCTGCGGAAGCACTCAGACAAGAACTTTCCCGACATTCCCCGTTTTCCGTCTGCACGCGGGAATATCGGTTTGACAAAGAAAAAAGCGCCTCGCTTTTTGCCCGCCTGCACCGCGCGGCAGAGGAGGGGGCAGACGGATTGCGCCTCTCGTGTGACGGGGGCGTCTCGCACCTGTATCCGGAGCACGGCCGCGTGCGCATCCTGACGGAGGCCGTGAGCGCGGAAGCCGCTGCGGAGTTGTGCGAATTTACCGAACGAACACTGCACACCTTGATGAACGAAGGAGTAAACAATGACAAATGAAAAGAAGACCGCGAGCAAAAAGCGCGCGGTGAAAAAGACACCGGCGGATTTTGCGCCCGAAAAGGGCGCACAAAAGCCGGCGAAGAGACCGGGGACCAAAAAGCCCGCCGCAAAGAAGGCGGCAAAAAAACCCAAGGAAAAACTGCGCATCGTCGCTCTCGGCGGTCTTGATGAGATCGGCCGCAATCTGACGGTTATTGAGTACGGCAAGGAGATGCTCATCTTCGACTGCGGTCTGGGTTTTCCGGATGACGACATGCTCGGCGTGGATCTCGTCATTCCCGATTTTACGTACATCCGTGAAAATCGCGACAAGCTGCGCGCGCTCTTTCTCACTCACGGGCACGAGGATCACATCGGTGCTCTGCCGTATTTTTTGCGTGATTTCCACGTGCCGGTCTACGGCACCAAACTGACGCTCGGCATTTTGGAAAACAAATTGCCCGAGCACCGCTTGGAGGTCAAGCCGGATCTGAACTGCATCAGCGCGGGTGAGCGTATCACTACGGGCTCTTTTGAGGTGGAGGCCATTCGCGTCAACCACTCCATTCCCGACAGTCTTGCCTTTGCCGTGCGCACCCCCGCGGGCACGGTGGTGCTCACGGGCGACTTCAAGATCGACCTGACTCCCATTGACGGGGAAATGACGGATTTGACCCGCTTCGGCGAGATTGGGCGCGAGGGCGTAAAGGTGCTGCTCTGCGAGAGTACCAATGCGGAGCGCGCGGGCTATACCCCCTCGGAGCGCACCGTCGGCCGTGCATTGGAGGAGATCTTCCACGGTTGCAAAAAGCGCGTCGTCATCGCGACCTTTTCCTCCAACGTGCACCGCGTACAGCAGATTATTGACACCTCGGTGCGCTACGGCAGAAAAGTCGCCGTTATGGGCAGAAGCATGACCAACATCCTCTCCGCCGCGCGCGAGCTCGGGTATATTCGCATTCCGGAGGGCGTGCTCATTGACGTGGAGGAAATGCGCGCCTACCGCCCGGGGCAGATCACCCTCATCACCACGGGCAGTCAGGGCGAGCCGATGAGCGCACTTTCCCGCATGGCGTTCGGCTCCCACACGCAGGTCAGCCTCGGCGTGGACGATCTCGTGGTCATCTCCGCCAATCCCATTCCCGGAAACGACCGTGCGGTGGGCAGGATCATCAACGAGCTTCTGCGCAACCACGTAAACGTCGTGTACAGTTCCGTTGCGGACGTGCACGTGTCGGGCCACGCCTGCCAGGAAGAGATCCGCACCGTCATGGCGCTTTTAAAGCCCAAGTACTTAATTCCCGTGCACGGCGAGTACAAGCACCGCGCACAGACCAAACTCATCGGCACCTCTCTCGGCATTCCCGAGAAGAACATTCCGTTGCTTGACATCGGTCAGGTGGTGGAAGTGAGCGACAAGGAGATCAAGGTCATCGAGACCGCGCCCGCCGGCAAACTTCTGGTGGACGGCAGCGGTGTGGGCGACGTCGGCGCCGTGGTGCTGCGCGACCGCCGCGCACTCTCGCAGGAGGGTCTGGTTGCCGTCGTCATCGCTGCGGATATTAAGGAAGGCTACCTCATGGCAGAGCCGGAGATCGCCACGCGCGGTTTCGTTTACGTCAAGGAGTCGCAGGACCTCATCGACGAGATGCGATATTTGGTGCGCGACGTTGCGGACGATTATCTCTTCAACTCCCGCCGCATCGACGAGAACGAGTTAAAGAACAAGGTGCGCGACGAACTCTCTCGCTTCCTCTTTTCCAAGACGCGCCGCCGTCCCGTGGTGCTTCCCATTGTGATCAGAGTGTAAAAATCAGGACACCCGCCCGAAGTACGGGCGGGTGTTTTTTTGTTGAAAAAACGAAAAAAAGAGCGTGGGCAAGTCTTGAACAAATTTAAAATTCGTGATATACTAAACTGAATTTGATCCACGGACGAACGGAGGGTTTGGTTTGAAGCGAATCGGGTTTGACAACGACTTGTACATTCAAAAGCAGTCGGAAGAGATCGCAAAGCGCATTGCAATGTTTGGCGGCAAGCTTTACCTGGAGTTTGGCGGCAAACTCTTCGACGACTTCCACGCCTCCCGCGTCCTGCCCGGCTTTGCACCGGACTCCAAGATCAAGATGCTCAAGAGCCTTTCCCGCGATGCGGAAGTGGTCATCTCCATCAAGGCGGACGACATTGAAAAGAACAAGATCCGCGGCGACTACGGCATCACCTACGACGCGGACGTGCTCCGTCTCATCGACGCTTTCCGTGAAGAAGGACTGTTTGTCTCCTCCGTCGTCATCACGCAGTTTTGCGGTCAGGCCGGTGCGGAGATCTTCTCCCGCAGGCTGGAGCGCGGCGGCGTAAGAGTGTACTACCACTATTCCATTGAGGGCTATCCCTCTAACGTTTCCGCCATCGTCAGCGAAGAGGGCTTCGGCAAGAACGATTACATAGAGACCACCCGCCCGCTCGTCATCGTGACCGCTCCCGGTCCCGGCAGCGGCAAAATGGCGACCTGCCTCTCTCAGCTTTACCACGAGCACAAGCGCGGAGTCAGCGCGGGCTACGCCAAGTTTGAGACTTTCCCGATCTGGAATCTGCCCTTAAAGCATCCCGTCAACCTCGCGTACGAGGCGGCGACGGCAGATCTTGACGACGTCAATATGATCGACCCGTACCATTTGGATGCGTACGGCGCCACCACCGTCAATTACAACCGTGACGTAGAAGTGTTTCCCGTGCTTTCCGCCATTTTCGAGCAGATTTCCGGCGAGTGCCCCTACAAGTCGCCCACGGATATGGGCGTCAACATGGCGGGCTTTTGCATTTCGGACGACGAGGTCTGCCGCAAGGCGAGCGCGGACGAGATCCTTTACCGCTACTACGCCGCGCTGACCGCGGCACGTCGCGAGGAGAAGCACCCCGAAGAGGCCGCCAAGATCGAACTTTTGATGAAGCAGGCGTCGCTGACCTCTGCGGATCGCCCCGTGATCGCCGCTGCATTGGCGCGCGCGGAGGAGAACGCGGGTCAACCTGCCATGGCCATCGAACTTCCCGACGGTCGCATCGTCACCGGTCGTACCACGACCCTGCTCGGCGCCTCCGCCGCCGCGATCTTGAACGCGGTCAAGAAGCTTGCGGGGCTGGACGATGAGTTGCACCTGATCGATCCGGAGGTCATTGAGCCGATCCAAACGCTCAAGACCGGCGTGCTCGGCAACAACAACCCGCGCCTGCACTCCGATGAGATTTTGATCGCTCTTACCATTTCTGCCTGCCACAACGAGGCCGCCGCCCGTGCGCTTGCCTGTCTGAAGGATCTGCGCGGCTGTGAGGCACACTCCACCGTCATTCTCTCCAGCGTGGACGAAGGCATTTACCGCAAGCTCGGCATTCGCCTGACCTGTGAGCCCAAGTACCAAACCAAACGCCTGTTCCAAAAGGCGTAAAAACAGTTGCCTCTGCAAATGCAGCGCTTGTTATAAAAAAGGACAGAGAACGAGATCGTTCTCTGTCCTTTTTGCGTCTGCAGGACTGCAGCGCTCTGCTTTGTGCCCTCTTTCGGGGGGCTTTTTTAATACTCCCAATCGGCAACGTTGCCTTGGGTGATGAAGTAGTCGAGGTGGCGCACCGCACTCTCCAGCGGGGTGCAGGAGATGAGCACGAGTTTGATCTTGCGTTTTTCGGGCAGGATGTTCTTGATGTACACCGCACAGCCCTGACCTTCGCGCACGCCGCTTTTGTACTCCGCAAGTCCTGCAAGGTTCGGCGAGAGTTCGATGAAGATCCCGTAATCCTCCACGCTCCTGACGATGCCCGCGACCGTCTGGCCGATCTCAAAATACGCGGCGTTTTCCTCCCAGGTGCCCAAAAGTTCCTTGTGGCTTAAGGCGATGCGTCCGCGCGAGCCGAAGAGCACGTCGTCGCGCCCCCTCACGCAGGCGTAGATGTACTCGCCGACGTAAAAGCGGTCCTCCACGCGGGAGATGCGGGAGACGGAAATGCAGTCGATGGAGAGCAGAGAGGTGATTCCGCAACCGATGTCGCAAAAGGCCCCGAAGGGCTCTATGTGCGTCACACGGGCGCGCAGGACGTCGCCCGTTTTCAGCGTGTCGAGGTATTCGGCAAGACAACGGCGCTGTGCTTCTTTGCGGGAGAGGTAGAGGGTGGTCATGCCAAGTTCCTCGCGAATGTCCGTGATGACGAAGCACACCGCTTTCCCCACACGGGTGATGGCGGCAATGTCGCGGCAGGGGGCGCCGTCCTGCGTGAAGGCGATCTCCTCGTGCGGGATGACGGCGCGGCACCCGCCGAGATTTAGGATCAAAGAGAGGTTGCGGTCGCAAAGCAGCACGCGCCCCTCCAGTATTTTTCCCGCCGCAAAGGCTTTTTCCAGGGCGGAGAGCGTGGCGGTGGCGAGGATGTTCTCCGCGGTGTTGATGAGGGACCCCTCGGGCAAAAACGGCGCGTCCATGTCTTATGACCTCCAAGTTTTTTGTTCTTGGTCAAAGACTATGGCAAAGAGGGCGAAAATATACCGCGTGCGTTCTGCTTTGTGCGGACAACAAAAAAGGCAGGGAAGATTCCCTGCCTTTTTGTGGGTTTGCATTAACTTTTTGCTTCGTCGAGCACGACGGTGATGAGGATGCTCTCGCGGTTGCGATAGATGGTCAGTTCCACTTGGTCGCCTGCGAGGTAGGCGTTGAGTGCGCTCTTAAGCTCGTTGACGGTGGTGACCTCGACGTCTGCCACGGCGGTGATGATGTCGCCGCGGCGCACGCCCGCCTTTTCAGCCGCGCCGCCCTCTTGCAGGGCGACGATGCGCACGCCCGCAATGTAGGTCTGTCCCGCGTAGCCGCTGACGGCCTGTCCTTCGACTCCGAGCCACGGTCTGCCTTGCACGTAGCCGATCTCGATCAAGTCCTTGGCGATGCGCATGGCGTCGTCGATCGGAATGCAGAAGCCGAGGCCCTCAATGGAGGAGGAGGCGTACTTGGCGCTGACGATGCCGATGACGTTGCCGTGGCAGTTGATGGCGGGACCGCCGGAGTTGCCGTTGTTGATGGCTGCGTCCGTCTGGAACATGCGGATCGTGGTGGCGTTGTCCTCCACGAGAATGTCGCGCGAGAGATTGGAAACGATGCCGCGCGTCAGAGTGTACGTCAACTCGCCCAAGGGGTTTCCGATGACGAGGATCTCTTCGCCCACGACCATGTCCTCGCTCTTGCCCATCGTCAGGGCGGTGAGTTCGGAGTTTGCGTCGATCTTGAGCACGGCGACGTCGTTCTGGCTGTCTGCGCCGACGAGGGTCGCCGTGTATTCCGCGCCGCCGTAGAGGGTGACGGTGATGGAGCTTGCCCCTTCAACGACGTGGCAGTTTGTGAGAATATAGCCGTCTTTGGAGAAGATGAAGCCCGTGCCGCTCGTGGCGTAGGCACTCTGCTGTCCGAAGACGTTTTGGGTGGTTATCTCGGTGGAGATGCCGACCACTCCGTGCACGCTTGCGTCGTAGATCTGGGCGGGGGAGAAGGTCTTGTTATCCGTGCCGTAGATCGGGGCAAAGGTGCCGCCGGAGAGATCTTTGTTCTCTTCCTTGTTTGCGGGTCGGCTCTCTTCGTTTTTGGAGTCGTTGTCCTGCGGTTCGTCGGTGATGGTGCTGCCCCAGGGAAAAACGGTGGACCAGTCAAAATTGGTGGCGAGGTAGTTTGCGCCGTAGCCCGCGCCGATACCGAATAGGAAGAGCAGTGCGCCGAGACATACGAAAAGGGCGGTGCGGCCGCTTTTCTTTTTCTTCTTCGGTGCCTCGGGTGCGGGGGAGGGGGAGGCGGTGTAAGAGAAAGACGTCGCTTCGGTCTCGGGCGTCTGCACGGCCGCGGCCTCTGCCGTCTGTTCAAACGTGGGCATGCTTGCCTGCGCAGGAGCGGTTTGTTCGGAATTTGCGTTTTCCTGCGGGTTTTCGTTTTGATTTTGGAAGTTGTCCATATGCGGAGTCCTTTCACTTTGTTACGGTTAGTATAAAGGCTATTGTTGACAAAAAATAGCAGATTTTTTGAACGAATTTAAAAGTTTTTTGATCTTTGCTCAAAGTTTAGCACAAAAGACAGATAATGTAAAGAAAAAGCGCGTTTAAAAATTGACGGCGGAAAAAGTGTGTGCTATAATAACTATAATTCGAAATTTGACTTAAATTATACAAAACCGACCGATCCAGGGAAGACTTATCATGCAGTACGAAATCTCCAAAAAGTGGCTCGACGAGTCGTTTGCCGTCCCCCGTGCCTGCGAGGCGTTTTTTGCCGAGGCGGGGGAGTGTGAGCTGCGCGTTTTGCTTTTTGCCGCCGCCCGCGGCGTCTTTGACGCCGAGGAGATCGTCGCGGAGTTGAATCTTCCCGAGAGTGACGTGCGCGAGGCACTTGCCTTCTGGCGCGGCGCGGGGCTGTTTTCCAAGACGCGCACCGCCGAAAAGAAAACACCGCAAAAGCCGAAGGAAGAGGAGCGTGTGAAGATCGTCTCCTCCCGTCCGACGTATTCGTCCTTGGATCTTGCCGCCGCTGTGGAGAATTCCACCGAGTTCAAGAGCCTCGTGGACTTCGCGGAAAAGCGGCTGGAGAAGCTCTTTAACCGCGCAGAGCTTTCCATCCTGTATTCCTTCGTCAACTTTTACGAAATGCCCGTGGACGTGGTCATGCTCTGCATCGAGGCCTGCGCCAAAGAGGGCAAGAAGAGCTTGAGATACATCGAAAAACTCATCATCGCTTTGGCGGACGACGGCATCACCGCCTACGAGGACGCGGATGCATATTTCGCCCGTCGCGCCGAATACTTGTCCTTCGAGGGCAAGATCCGTGCGCTTTGCGGATTTACCTCCCGTGCGCTGACGGCGGCGGAGAAGAAGATCATCACTTCCTGGAAGGATGAGTACAAGTACGGCGAGGCGGAGGTCCAAGAGGCCTACGAGAAGACGGTCAACGCCATTGCAAAGCCGTCCTTGACTTACATGAACAAGGTGCTTTTGACCATGCGCGAGCAGCCTCGGGACGACGGCGAGCGCGGAATCAAAAAGACCTACGATACACAGAGCCGCTTTGAGGCGGCGGTGAAACGCACGAAGAAAAAGAGAGGAGAAGAGAAGGCATGACGGCATACCAAAATGCACGCGAGGCCCTCGCCCTGCGCTTTGAAGAAAAGCGCGCCAAGGCAGAAGCGCTTGCCCAGAGCCGCAGAGACACCCTGCGCTCAAAATTCCCCGAGTTTGACGCCATCTGTGCCGAGAAGGAAGGCTACCTTGAGAAGATCCTCTTCGCTTTCACCAAGGACGAGGACGGCGCGCAGAAAGAGCTTCTTCGCTTGAAGGAGAGCCACAGAGCCCTGCGCGAGCAGGAGGCGGAGTTTTTGGCCGCTTACGGTTTTGCTCCCGACTATCTTGAGCCCGCCTACGAGTGCAAGCTCTGCTCGGACAAGGGCTACCTGGAGAACGGACGAATGTGCACCTGCCTCTCCCGCGAACTCAACGCCGTTCGCGCCCGCGAGAGCGGACTGTTCTCCCTTTTTGAGAAGCAGACTTTCTCCAATTTCGACCTTTCGGCAGTGACGCCCGCCATGCGTGAGAACTTTGAGTACCTCAAGGATTACGCCGCGGACTTTGATCCCAAGACGAGCGCCAACCTGCTCTTTGTCGGCGGCACGGGCGTGGGTAAGACCCACCTTTCCAGCGCCATCGGCCGCGCGGCCTTGGAAAAAGGCTACAACGTGGTGTACGAGAGTGCCATGACCGCGCTTTCCGCCATGGAGACGGAGCGTTACGCAGAGACCAAGCCGCAGACCTCGCGCCTGCTTTGCGCAGACCTTCTGATCCTTGATGACCTCGGCACGGAATTGCCCGGCCGCGGCACGGTGAGTTTTCTGTACCTGCTCATCAACAGCCGTCTCATCGCGCATTTGCCCACCGTTTTATCGACCAACCTCACTGACCGCGAACTCGAGGCCCGCTACGAGGAGCGCCTCTTCTCCCGCTTGACCGGCGAGTATGAAGTGCTTCTTTTTGAGGGCGAAGACATGCGCGGCAGGGAATAAATACACGAGGATGCAGCCATGAAAGAAAAGTTTTATATCACAACGGCAATCGCTTATACCTCCCGCAAGCCTCACATCGGCAACACCTATGAAGCCGTGTTTACCGACGTGCTTGCGCGCTACCAGCGCTTGCTCGGCAAGGACGTGTACTTTTTGACCGGAACCGACGAGCATGGCCTGAAGATCCAGCAGGAAGCGGAAAAAGCGGGCATCACCCCGCAGGAGCACGTGGACCGCGTGGCGGGCGAAGTGCGCGCCATTTGGGATCTGATGAACGTCTCTTACGACGACTTTATCCGCACCACGGACAAGAAGCACGAGAAGACCGTGCAGGACATTTTCCAAAAGCTTTACGAGCAAGGCGACATCTACAAGAGCGAATATCGCGGCAAGTACTGCACGCCTTGCGAGACCTTTTATACCGACGCACAGATCGGCGAAGACGGTCTTTGCCCCGACTGCGGCAGAGAACTGGCCGATGCCTGCGAGGAGGCGTACTTCTTCAAGATGTCCAAGTATCAGGACCGTCTGATGCAGTACATTGAGGAAAATCCCGACTTCATCTCCCCCGAGGCCCGCAAGAAGGAAATGGTCAACAACTTCTTGAAGCCCGGTCTGTCCGACCTTTGCGTCTCCCGCTCCACCTTTACCTGGGGCGTGCCCGTGTCCTTTGACTCCAAGCACGTTATTTACGTCTGGATCGACGCGCTCTCCAACTATATCACCGCGCTTGACTACGCCGTAAACGGCGAGAGCGGCGAGCTGTATAAGAAGTACTGGCCGGCGGACGTGCACATCATCGGCAAGGATATTCTGCGCTTCCACACCATTTACTGGCCCATCATTCTGATGGCGCTCGGCGAGCCCTTGCCCAAGCAGGTCTTCGGTCATCCGTGGCTGCTCTCCGGCGTGGATAAGATGTCCAAGTCTCGCGGCAACGTCATTTACGCCGACGAACTTGCAGGCTATCTCTGCACCGACGCCGTGCGCTATTACCTCATCAGCGAGATGCCGTATCTCAACGACGGCAGCATCACCTACGAGCAGGTCGTGCGCAAGTACAACGCGGAACTCGTCAACAACCTCGGCAACCTCGTCAGCCGCACCATCGCCATGAACAAGAAGTATTTTGGCGGTGTCGTTCCCGCGGTGGAAAAGTGGGAAGATCTTGACCTGGAGCTTGCCGAATACGCCAAGAAGACCGCGGAGGTCGTCAAGGCAAAGCTGGACGAATACCGTGCGGCAGAGGCGGCAGACGCCATCTTTGACCTCTTGCACCGCGCCAACAAATATATTGACGAGACCACCCCGTGGACGCTTGCCAAGGACGAGGCACAGCGCGGCCGTCTTGCCGCCGTCATCGTGTCGCTGCTCTGTGTCATCCGTCTTGCGGGCGTGCTCTTAAAGCCCTTCATTCCGGATGCCGCGGCCCGCATCCTCTCCGCGTTCGGCGGCGGGGACGAGGATTTTGTAAGCGGCCTTGATTACTACGCCGTCAAGGAAGGCTTTGAGCTCGTGGATTGCGGTATGCTCTTCGCCCGCGTGGACGAAGCAAAGCTGCTGGAGCGCATCGCCATCACCAACGATCAGAAAAACGCGTAATGTTCGATACGCACTCCCATTACGATTCCACGAAGTTCGACGAGGACCGTGACGAGGTCGTCGCGGGCCTTACCGCTCCCAACGAGTTTGATCCGCAGGGTGTAAAGTACGCCTTGACCTGCGGGGATTCCATGGAATCCTCCCGCCGTGCGATCGCGCTGTCTGAGCGTTTCGCGCACGTGTTTGCCGCAGGCGGCGTGCACCCGCACGAGGCGGATGGCTTTTGCGCGGAGGATCTTGCCGTGCTGGAGCAGTGGTACGTGCAAAAGAAGATCGTCGCCATCGGCGAGATCGGGCTGGATTATCACTATGACTTTTCCCCGCGTGACGTGCAAAAACGCGTGTTTGCCGCCCAACTGGATCTGGCAAAGCGCCTCGGCGCACCGGTCATCATCCACGATCGGGAAGCGCACGCGGACGTGTACGAGGCCATCTTAAAAAGCGGAGTCACGCGCGGCGTCATGCACTCCTATTCCGGCAGGCGGGAAATGGCGCGCGACTACGTGGAGCTCGGGTTTTACATTTCGTTTTCCGGTTCCGTCACCTTCAAGAATGCACAGGGCATTGTGGAGGCGGCAAAGAGCGTGCCCGAGGACAGACTTTTGATCGAGACGGACGCGCCCTACCTTGCGCCGGTGCCGTACCGAGGACGGCGCAACGACTCCCACCTCATGTACGCCACGGCAGAGTTTTTGGCCTTCGCGCGCGGCGTGAGCGTGGAAAGCATCATAAATTCCACGCGAGAGAATGCAAAACGCCTCTTTTCTGTGGAATAGCGCAAGTTTTTTTGTTCAAAGCGTGGAAAATTAGGGAAACCTCTTGTCATTTTGGCAATTTTAAGATACAATAACAAGCGGTAAAAAATCACACAAACAAAAAGGAGAATTATCATGGCAGTTAAAGTTGCAATCAACGGATTCGGCCGCATCGGTCGTCTCGCATTCCGTCAGATGTTTGATGCCGAGGGCTACGAAGTCGTCGCCATCAACGACCTGACCGATCCCAAAATGCTCGCACACCTTCTCAAGTATGACACCGCTCAGGGTTCTTACCTCGGTTTCATCGGCGAAGGCCGTCACACCGTCGAAGCGACCGATGATTCCATCATCGTCGACGGCAAGGAAATCAAGATCTACGCGATCAAAGACGCTTCCGAGTGCCCCTGGGGAGAACTCGACGTCGACGTCGTGCTCGAATGCACCGGTTTCTACTGCTCCAAGGAGAA
>JAFYLE010000034.1 GCA_017537265.1 Clostridia bacterium
CGGCATCGAATACGGCGATATGCAGCTCATCTGCGAGGCATACCAGCTCATGCGTGACGGCCTCGGAATGAGCGCCGAAGAGATGCACGAGGTATTTGCCGCATGGAACAAGACCGAGCTTGACAGCTACCTTATTGAGATCACTGCCGACATCCTTGGCCACAAGGACGAAAAGGGCAAGCCCACCGTGGACAGTATTCTGGACACCGCAGGCCAGAAGGGCACCGGCAAGTGGACCGGCATTGCCGCTCTGGACGAGGGTGTGCCGCTGACGCTCATCGGCGAGGCCGTCTTTGCCCGTTGCCTCTCCGCCATGAAGGAAGAGCGCGTGCACGCCTCCGCCATTCTGCCCGCCATCGCGGCGGACGCCCCCGAGCTTACCGCCGAGGAGAAGAAACAGTGGATCGAAAACATCCGCTGCGCGCTCCTCGCCTCCAAGATCGTCTCCTACGCGCAGGGCTACACCCTCATGCGCGCCGCGGCGAAGACCTACGGCTGGAACCTGAACTACGGCGGCATCGCGCTGATGTGGCGCGGCGGCTGTATCATCCGCAGCGTGTTCCTCGGCAAGATCAAGGACGCCTTTGAGAAGAACCCCGCTCTGGAAAATCTGCTGCTTGACGAATACTTCACCGAGAAGATCGCCTCCCTCATCGCCGGCTGGCGTGCAGTCGTGGCGCAGGGCGCTCTCACCGGCATGCCCACTCCCGCCTTCTCCAGCGCGCTTGCCTACTACGACGGATACCGCAGCGCACGCCTGCCCGCCAACCTTCTGCAGGCACAGCGCGACTACTTCGGCGCACACACCTACGAAAGAGTGGACGCAAAGCGCGGCGAATTCTTCCACACCAACTGGACCGGTCACGGCGGCGATACCGCGGCGACCCAATACACCGTTTAAGGAGTACGCACTATGAAACTGCGCGAGAATTACAAATACGCTCTGGTCTGCCCCTCTTCCATGGGTGTTCGCATCACCCCCGCGGCAGGTCAGCCCGTCGCCTCCTCCAACACCTTTATGATGCAGGGCACCTCCGCGGAGACCAACGTGCTCTCCATCTCCTCCCAACTCGGCCTCAAGACCAAGGTGCTGACCACCTTCGTCAAGGACAGCCCGATCGCGGAGTTCATTCGCCGCGACCTGCGCGCCCGCAACATTGAGTACGAGGGCGTGGAGGTCGAGCAGGGCGGCCCCTGGGGCTACCGCCACCAGTTCAACATCGCGGACTCCGGTTACGGCAGCCGCGGCCCGCGCGTCTGCAACGACCGCGCAGGTGAGGTCGGTCGCACCCTCTCCATCAAGGACTTTGACCTTGACCGCATCTTCGGCGAGGAGGGCGTCGCCATTCTGCACCTCTCCGGCCTCATCGGCGCACTCAGCCATGAGACGAGCATCTTCTGTCTGGAGCTTGCCCGCGCCGCGAAGAAGTACGGCACGCTCATCTCCTTTGACTTAAATCACCGCGCCTCCTTCTGGAAGGGCCGCGAGGAGGAACTCTCTGAAATCTTCGCGGAGATCGCCTCCCTCTCCGACATCCTCATCGGCAACGAGGAAGACTTCCAGCTCTGCCTCGGCATTCAAGGCCCCGAGGCCGGCGGCAAGGACATCTCCGCCAAGATCGACTCCTTTAAGGAAATGATCGGCCGCGTGAAGGAGAAATTCCCGAACGCGAGCGTTTACGCCACCACCCTGCGTCAGGTGGAGAACGTCAACTCCCATCTGTGGGGCGCCATTCTCTCCTACGGCGACGAGTGGCACGTGGTGGAGCCCCGCCGCATCACCGTGCTCGACCGCATCGGCGGCGGCGACGGCTTCGTGGGCGGCATGCTCTACGGCATTCTGCAAGGCTGGGAGAGCGAGAAGTGGATCCAGTTCGGCTGGGCCTCCGGCGCACTTGCCACCACCTTCCTCACCGACTATGCACAGCCCGCGGACGAGGACGTCATCTGGTCCATCTGGGGCGGCAACGCACGCGTGAAGAGATAAGTTTTTTGACAAAAATGAAAAAAGACGCGATACTTCGCGTCTTTTTTTGTGCTTTACAAAAGTGCGTTTCTACCATATAATAGTAACGTACCATTACGCGCACGCGCGCATGATCTGTAAAGGACGTTTTTCTCACCATGGAAACAACTCTTGTCATCATGGCAGCCGGTATGGGCAGCCGCTTTGGTTCCCTGAAGCAAATGCAATCCGTTGACGAGCAAGGCCGCGGACTCTTGGAATACTCCGTTTTCGACGCAAAGCAGGCGGGCTTTGACCGCGTGGTGTTCATCATCCGCAAATTTTTTGCAGACGACTTCAAGGCCACCGTCGGAAAAGCCTGTGAAAAGCACTTGCCCTGCACCTACGTGTATCAGGAGCTTGACGCCGCCCTGCCCACGGGCTTTACCCTGCCCGAGGGCCGCGAGAAGCCGTGGGGCACCGGCCACGCCGTGCTCTGCGCCAAGGACGCGGTAAAGACGCCCTTCGGCGTCATCAACGCGGACGACTACTACGGCAAGGAGGCCTTCGTCGCCCTGCACCGCCACCTCACCGAGGGCGCGGGCACCTGCATGGTCGCCTTCAACCTCAAAAACACCCTCTCGGAAAACGGCACCGTCTCCCGCGGCGTCTGTGAGGTCAAGAATGGGCAGCTCGTTTCCATCACCGAGCATACCGCACTGGACCGATCCAGCCCCTTCTCTCCCGACACCCCCGTATCCATGAATATGTGGGGCTTCTTCCCCTCCTTCTTCGAGGAATTGGAAGCAGGCTTTGCCCCCTTCGTGCAAAATCTGGAAAACCCGCTCAAGGGCGAGTACTTCCTGCCGAGCGTGGTGGACAAGACGTTAAAGCGCGGCGAATGCGTCACCGTCCGAACCACAAGCGAGAAATGGTACGGCATCACCTACCGCGAGGACCTCGACGCGCTCAAAGCGGCACTTGGCGAAAAACGCGCCGCCGGCCTCTACGAAGGTCTGTAAAACAAAAGCACCCGATTGGCGTTGTACCCGTAAGGATACAACGCCTCTTTTTTCGCCAAAGGCAAGTAGCACTAACAAATTTTTATTTTGAGATCGCAAAGAACGGATGTGTCAATTCTACACATCCGTTTCCTGTTTGTCTCATGCCGTAACAAGCAGAGAAAATGTACGTCACATTTTCTAATCTTTCGGAGAACCGAAAACCCTTTTCTAAAGAAATATGAACCATTCGATAAATTGGAATTTACTTTGTCAGCATTTCGATAGCTTCTTCCATGGTGGAAACAAAAAATACACTCTTGCCCTTGTTGCTCTCATAGATAAAATCCTTGAGAGGTTTGCTGGTATAGCGAGAGTAATCGCCATAAATTGCA
>JAFYLE010000035.1 GCA_017537265.1 Clostridia bacterium
GATTCAACCGCCCCATTGTACTACGGCTCCTAAGCCGCGGGCAGACGATGGCAAAACTTGCAAAAGAATAACAAAAAAAGCAAGCCGGCTCGGCTTGCTTTTTCTTTCTTTCATGCGTCCAAAATCATCTGTGCAAGCGCCTCGCCCGCGTATTCTGCGGCGCGCACGGCCTCCTCCAAGGTATTGCCGCAACTGCCGACCTCCAAGAGCATGGCACACTCGGAAAGCTGTTGGTTAAACCTGCCGTAGCGCAGATACACGGGGCGCGCAAAGCCGTCTGCCACTTTGTAAAAATACGACTGCAGGCGCGAGGCCGTGCCAAGATTCTCCCGCCAATTCTTCTGCGATAGCCCTTCACTTCCGGCGCCGACGACGAGCATGACCTGTGCGACGCTCTCGCCATTCACGGTACAAGTAGGCTTCAACTTTGTACCGTTGTCGCGCACCAACGAATCGCGGTGCAGGTCGATGATGTACTTGATGGACGGATAATCCTGAAGGTACTGCTTCACACTTTTCAGCGAATTGCCGTACGCCTCGGAATAATTTAAGTCGTGGACGGTCTCACAATGGACGGCGGAGACACCGTTTTCTTCGAGGACGGCACAAAAGGCGCGCCCGACGGCGATCATGTTCTTTTCCGCGTCCTCACTGCGAGGGGAAAGCCCCTCCTCATAATAACCGAAAACGTCCGCGCTCTGCCCTGCGACGATCCCGGAAACGGGTGCGTTCTGCGGCTCGTAGAAGCTCTCCGTAGTGTGGGTATGGTACACGAGCACGGTAGGACCGTCTGCGGCACTCTGCGGTACGGCAGAGGCCATCACGGAAATATCCGCACTGTAATCCGTGGCATTGATGAGTCCCGAACCGAGGGCTATCGTAGTTCTGACGATGGGATAAACGCCTTTCGGCAGTTCCGGCAGTACCGCCAAGGCATCCGTCGGCAAATCGATCTTGGCGACGTGCGAGGCGAGAAACTCCTCCGTCTCCGCGACAGGCTTGCTATAAGCGCGGTGAACGGCGGCAAGACTGCGATACAGCGGCAGAGTGCCTTCCGGATACACGGTGCGGCTGACGACGAACTGCAGGGCGACGATACCCAGTGCGAGAACGAGGCAAAGCGCGGGCAGAATGCCGTAAACGGCCAAATGGCGCATGATCTCTCTTTGTCCGTAATTTTCAACTCTGTTCATACAATTTCCTTTCTATCCGACGAGGGAAAGCATTTCGTCGTAATCAAGCGTGGGGTGCAACGCCAAGTTGATGCCGTAGCCGATCAGCGCGGAAAGCGAGCGCATAATCTCGTCCGTCTCCTTGGGCGTAACGAAAAAATTGAGTCCTTCCGGCAAAAGCTCTTCAAAGCCGTCGCACGGTGCTTGCTCACCAAGCGTAGACTGCAAGACGTCCCACGCGAGACTTGCCGCATCCACGACCATCGGCACACCCAGAGCACAGACCGGAACACCGAGGGTCTGCTCACACAAAGCGTCGCGCCGATTGCCGACACCGCTGCCCGGTGCGATGCCTGCATCCGAAATCTGCACGGTGGTGGCAAGGCGCGAAAGTGAGCGCGATGCGAGCGCATCCACACACAAGACCATGGACGGCCTCAAATCCGCGACCAAGCTGCGGATGATATCCGCGCTTTCGATCCCCGTCTGTCCCAAAACGCCCGGCGCGATGGCGGCGGTACGGGAAAGCTCCAACGAAGAAAAGAGCGCAGGCTGTTTTTCCTCCAAATGGCGGGTGACGAGCACGTGCTCCATTGCCATGGGACCGATGGCGTCCGCCGTAATACGGCGATTACCGAGACCGACCAAAAGCACACCTCCCCGCGCGCGGGGCAAAAAATGCGAAAGCTCCCGCGAAAGCAAATGCACCTTGCGGCGAAAGACCTCGGTCGGATCGCTCCACACACGCCCGACGGAAAGCGTTAAGTAACGGCCGCAGGATTTATGAAGCCGACGGGACGCCTCCTGCGTCGTAATTTCCACCTCGAAGATCTCCACGCCGTCCTGCGTGCGGCTCTCACGGCGCACGCCGCCAAGAGTGCCCTGACCTTCGACGTCCGTCGCCTCGTATGCCAAGTCTGTTCTGAAAAGCTTTTTTTCCATCATTTTCCTCACCTCGAAAAAAGTCTCGTCACAAGTTTTGAAAAATATGCGCGCCAAGTGAAAAAAAGCCTTGAATTTTTGTTTTTGTTGTGTTATAGTATCACATGTGTTTATGGAATCGAATTTTAAAGGAGGTGAACTCTGCTATGCCGAATATCAAGTCTGCAAAGAAGCGTGTTCTCGTGACCAACAAGAAATCCGAACGCAATCAAATGCGCGTTTCCGCTATGAAAACCGCCATCAAAAAGTTTGATGCCGCTCTGGAAGCCGGTGATGCCGCTGTGATTGATGCCGCTTACAAAAATGCCATCCATCTCATCGACCAGGCCGCCGCCAAGGGCAACCTGGAGAAGAATACCGCCTCTCGCCGCAAGAGCCTGCTGACCAGAAAGCTCAACGCCAAGAAGGCATAAGTTTCTGCAAAACGAAAACGCTCTGCGTTTCCAAAGTCCCCGCTAAACGGCGGGGACTTTTTTTGCGGGCAAGATCACGCTGATACACAGGACCAAAAGTGCACAAAGCGAAAGATGAAAGCCGCTGACGACAAACAAAAGCAACGAAACGAAAAGCAATAAAGTCGCCGTTGTGACTTCCGTGGCGCGCGCAATGCGATCCGCCTTCTCAAGCGTTACTCGACTGCACAAAACGCAAAAAAGTGCACGCCCGCCATCCAGAGTCGAGAGCGGCAAAAGGTGAAAAAACACCAAAAAGAAGTTGAAATAGAACGCAAAAAAGAGAAGCTGACTGAGATGGGCGCGAATGAGAAAGAAAAGGAGTATGCTCAATCCAAAATTTGCCGAAACTCCGCCGAGATGCAAAGCGGTATCGGCGCGGTACGAAAATCCGACACCCTGTGCAGAAAGCTCCGCGCCGCCTGCGGTCAGGGTGAGCGAATAGATCTTACGGTGCTGCAGGCGCGCAACGAGAACGTGTCCCGCCTCGTGCACGGCAAGAGATGCGAGCATGACGCACAGAACGCTAAACTCATTAAAAAGGAAAAGAAGTATGAGCGCCGGCACGGAAAGCGGATGAATTCGAAGACGAAAGGACGGCGATGCACCCATCAGACGACGAACGACTCTCCTTCCTCCACACCGAAAACGGCGCGCACTTCCTCATGCTGCAAAAGGCTCTCCGTCACGCGGCGACTGATGGACATGAGGGACGCCTCCTGCCCGAACACCTGCTTGAAGAGGCAGAACAGAGCCAAGCAGAGCGCGATGATGAGAACGTACAACCATTTTTGCTTCACAGTCTTCACTCCCTTCTCTGCATCCTATGAAGACGGAGGCGAAAATATCCGAAAAAGAAAATGCGTGTTGACAAAAAGGGGGCTTTGCGTGTATAATCACACTGTATTGTAATGAGAAAATACAGGTGGACTTTCCCCTGTTTTTAGGAGTGTATTTCCATGAAAAAAATGCGCGTTCTTTGCTTGCTTCTCTCCCTGCTTTGCGTCTGTACGCTCTTCGTTGCCTGCACCGGTGACGTGCCCGAACCCTATGAACAGGAAAAAGTACTGGGCAGCGTCAACGTGAACACCAAGATCGTGGTCCTCGAAGAAAGCGAGACCGAGGGTGTGGAACCGACCGAGACCATCCTGCTTGAGAAAAGTATTCTCGTCACCTCCAGTTCCCGCACCACGCTGATGTTGCGCGACCTGTTCAACTGTCTGGACGAGGACGGTCACATCCCCGCCGACTTCACCGGCGCAAAGTTTAAGTCCATCTCCAACTACGAAGCCAACGACACGCACATGTGGTACTGGTCCCTCAACGGCAACCCCGACCTCGGTGACCGTGCAAGTCTTGCCGAAGGCGACAACGTCGTTTTGACCTACGCCAAGAAGGGCGCAGAGCTCAACACCGACGACGACGGCAACGTGCTGACCTTGACGGTCAACCTGACCATCAAGGCGGGCGCAGAAACCATCTACTCCGGCGACTACACCGTGGAAGGTGAGAAGTCCATTTCCGTCAAGGATCTCTTAAAACGCCTGCGCGATGAAGACGGCGCATTCGACGTCTCCGTTGCCGGTTCCATCAAGTCCATCAACGACTACAAGTCCAACGAGACCAACGTGTGGAAGATCACCGTTGACGACGACGAAGTCAAGCCCTCCTACAAGGCCAAAGACGCGGCGGTCATCGTGATCACCTACGAAGCAAAAGCATAAAACACACAAAAAAAAGCACCGCAATGCGGTGCTTTTTTTATTTCTGTTTTCTTTAGCCCAGGAACTTGGACTCGCCGGTCAGCAAGGCGAGCACGCCGCGATAGACGATGTCGGCGCGTTCATCAAAGCGAGATGCGAAATACTCCGCCTCTTCCCTTTGGTCAAGGTAAACGGAGAGGTCCAAAAGCGGGTAACGGCGGTCCGATACGGTGCAATGAAGAATGTAGCCTTCCCCATCCGGACGCACCTCAGCGTGCACTTCGCTGCCGTCCTTGCGGTAAGCAAGCAAGCGGGCGGCTGAACGCAGGACTTTTTTCTTGGTCTCTTCCAGAAGGGCATGTTCCACGCTGGAAAGCAGGTCGCTGCCCTTGGCACTGATGACGTAGAGGGGCTCGTCCTGTTCACCGATGCCGCGCTGTTCCAACAGTCCGCTTTCCTTCAGTTCCTCAAAGCAGTCCATGAACACGAAGTAGTTGACCGTGCCGTCCCACAAAATGATCTCCGCGGTGGTCTGGTGGCTCATGGGCTTTGACATTTTTTCAAACAGGTAAAGAATAAATACTTTGATATGGTAATCGTCGTTGATACGTCTGGGCATACGTGCCTCCACTAATAATTTAAACGTTACCCTATTATGGCATATTTTTTGCCTTCGGTCAAGGCAAGACGGCAAAGTTTGACGCGCCTAATTGAATTTCGCCAAAATTTATTAAAAGTCTTGACATATTTTTATCATATGTTATAATAACTTCACTAATAACTTGGATGCGTGAGTGCATGGTCAACAACCCCAAAGATTTGCAAGGTTCCACCGTTTCTATCGCGCCGCATGACGAAGGCGCGCTTTTATTTCGCGCAAAAAACGGTGATGCCGACGCCGTCCACTCCCTCTTGGCGCAATACCAAGGCTTAGTGTACAAGCTTGCAAACTCCTTTGAAAACGTGCCCGACGGCGAACGCGACGACCTCTGTCAGGAAGGCATGATCACTCTGCACAAAGCCATTCTGTTCTACGATGCTTCCATCAGCGCTTTCTCCACCTTTGCTTACCACTGTGTGAAGAGAAGCATGTTGTCTTTCTTGAAAGCAATGAATCGCCGCACGCCAACCGTTCCCTACGAAGAGTTGGAACAAGTGCCCGGCCTCTCCACGCTCAGCCCCGAAGAGGTTGCGATCGACCGCGAAAACTGCGAGGCATGGCTGCGCCGCTTTGACGAGGTGCTCTCCGAGTACGAAAACCGCGTACTGGGGCTTTTCCTCTCCGGCAAAAGCACGAAAGACGCCGCAATCATTCTGGAAAAAAGCGAGAAGTCCGTCAGCAACGCGCTGACGCGCGCGAAACAAAAGCTCTCCTCGCTGCTTTCATAAAAACCCGTTCCCATAGTTTAAAGCGAACGCTTTTCTACCCGAAAAGAAGTGGCGGTGCGAATCCGTCGGGGGGCAAATCAACCACCATTTTTATTTCTAAGCGAGGAAAAAGACATGTATCAGGACAAGACTTTGGTATGCAAGGACTGTGGCAAGGAATTCGTCTTCACCGCCGGTGAACAGGAATTCTACGCAGAAAAGGGCTTCCAGAACGAACCCCAGCGTTGCCCCGAATGCCGCGCAGCCCGCAAGGCCGCCAGCCGCGCCAACAAGGAAATGTTCGTGACCACCTGCGCAAACTGCGGTGGCGAAGCGAAGGTTCCCTTCCAGCCCAGCGACGACCGTCCCGTCTATTGCAGCGAATGCTTTGCTGCAATGAAGCAGAAGTAATCTAAAAAACAGGATTTTGCCCCTGTCCCCTGCCTGTTTGTAACTGCAAGGACCTTCGGCATACCACAAGTTTGGATTACCAACAAAAATGCACCCGAAATCGGGTGCATTTTTCTTTTGCACGAAGATGAAAATCGTACAAGGAATGCGCGCTTTTTTCTTGCATTTCGCGCCTTTTTATGATATGATATATTCTGTATAAAAAGAACCTTAATA
This sequence comes from Clostridia bacterium, assembly GCA_017537265.1. Lineage (GTDB taxonomy): Bacteria > Bacillota > Clostridia > Oscillospirales > SIG627 > RUG14179. The sequence continues at coordinate 6,265 of JAFYLE010000035.1, forward strand.
CGCGCGCGTGCGCACGCGTTGACTAAAAACTCTTTTCAAACACCAAAACGCTTTTCGGAGGATCCATTTTGGCCTACACATTCAAAGGCGGCGTTCACCCCGGTGAACACAAACTCACCGAGCGAAGTGCAATTACAAACTTCCCCGCCCCCGCTCACCTCTGCATTCCCCTACAACAACACATCGGCGCACCCGCAAAGGCCCTCGTCTCCGTCGGCGACAAGGTCTGCGTGGGCACGGTGCTCGGCGACACGCCCGATGCACTCTGCGTTCCCGTGCATTCCCCCGTCTCCGGCACGGTGACCGCCATCTCCGCACGCGTAGATGCGATGGGCCGCAAGGTGGAACACGTAGAGATCGACAACGATTTTGAAAGAACGCGCGACAACGCCGTTGAGCCCTTCACAAAACCCATTCTGGAAGCGAGCGCCGAGGAACTCATCGAACTGATCCGCCGCGCCGGCATTTGCGGTATGGGCGGTGCGGGCTTCCCCACCTACGCAAAACTCAAGTCCGCTTTGAACGCAAACGTGGACAAACTCATCATCAACGCATGCGAATGCGAACCCTACCTGACCGCAGACCACAGACTGCTTCTGGAAGATCCTGCGGCGGTCATCGGCGGCATTAAGATCGTGATGCGCATCCTCGACCTGGGCGATGCGACCATTGCCATTGAAGACAACAAACGCGACGCCGCGCTGCTTCTGCGCCAGACGATCCAAGACGAACTGATCCGCGTGCACCTGCTCAAAACCAAGTACCCGCAAGGCGACGAGCGCCAGATCATTTACGCGATCACGAGCCGCCAGATTCCTGCCGGAAAACTTCCGTCTGACGTGGGCGCAGTGGTGCTCAATGCGGCGACCTGTGCCGCGATCTACTCCGCACTGGTCACGGGCATGCCGTTGATCGATCGCATCGTCACGGTGACCGGCGACTGCGTACAGCACCCAATGAATCTGCGCGTACCCTTCGGCACCTCGTTTGCAGATCTCTTCGAATACTGCGGCGGATTCACCGCAGAGCCCGACAAGATCGTCACCGGCGGCCCCATGATGGGCTCCGCGCGCTTTGACGCCGACGGCGTGGTGACCAAGACGACCTCCGGTCTGCTTGCCTTAAAACAAGTGAAGGACCGCGAAAACGGCACCTGTATTCACTGCGGCAAATGTGCCGAGGTCTGCCCGATGTATCTCTCTCCGCTCTACTTTGCGGCATACGCCAAAGTGGGCGAATACACCCGTGCGTTGGAATTTGACGTGATGAGCTGCGTCGAGTGCGGCGCCTGCGCTCACATCTGCCCCGGTGCAGTACCTCTGGTGCAATACATCCGCACCGCCAAGACCTACATTCGCGAACACTCCCCCAAAAAGTGAGGTAACCGATGAAATTACTGCGAGTTTCCGCCTCTCCGCACCTCTACACCGAAGACACCACCCGTGTCATCATGCTGGACGTGCTCATTGCACTCTGCCCCGCGCTGATCTGGGGTGTGTACCTCTTCGGTTGGCGCGCACTCTCCGTCACGGCTCTTTCCGTGGCCTGCTGTGTAGCCTTTGAGGCGTTATTCAACAAAATGCTGCGCCGCCCGATCCCCGTGCGCGACTGCTCCGCCGCGGTGACGGGTGTGTTGCTTGCCTTCTCCCTGCCCGCCTCCATCCCTTACGCGATGGTAGTGCTCGGCGCGCTCTTTGCCGTGGTCGTGGTCAA
>JAFYLE010000036.1 GCA_017537265.1 Clostridia bacterium
GACAACCCTTTATTACGTATTTAAGAACGGACAAAAGAAAAAGAGCATGAACTACGTCCACGCTCTTTAAACCATGCTCCGCTATTCTTACACGTTCCGCGGCGAGGTCGCCTCGAAGAAGAACAACCGCCAGCTCGTCCAGGTAAAGGGGCGCGGCGCTGTCCTTCTGCCGTCGAAACACTACCGGGAATGGGACAAGGAGGCGAAGCGCGTAATCTTGGCCTACGGGCGCCCACAGCGGCCTTTTGCAGCCGCCCGCCTACAGATAGCCATCTACCACGGCGACGCCGTCAGGCGCGACACGAACAACGCCACGCAGGGAATCCAGGACATACTCGTGGAAATGGGCGTGATAGAGGATGACAACTGGATGGTGATCGGCTCCCCGGAAGTCACGCACCACGTTGACGTGGCGGACCCTCGAATGGAAGTGACCGTGACCGAGACGGAACCCGTGGACTACAAGGCCGTTTTCAAGGCTGCAAGAAAGGAACTGAATAAAAAATGAAACTTGATGCTTTTTGTGAACGCTACATTCTCGACGCCCGCAGCTTCGAGGAAAAGAATGCCCGCAGCCTCGCGCTCGGCAAAGAGCGCCTCGCCGCAGGCAAAACTGGACAGGCCATGCGCCTTTTCGCGTACAACCATGCGCTGAACCAGAATAGACTGAAGCCTTCCGAACAGTCAGGTAAGCCGACGACATGGAAGGTCCGCGTCTGGAAGAATAACAAGGTCGTCAAGACGATGACCGTCGAGAAGGACGACGAGCCGTTCGTCATGGCAAAGGTCAAGAGCCTGGGTGTCGATTGGGACAAGGCGACTGTCCACGACCCGAAAACAATGAAACAGTAGAAAAGCTACAAGAACGTGAATGCGTCGAAGTCTGCTGACGGCAAGGCTCCGTTAAAATTATTTGCAGTAACGCAATCGGCTGGTGGAGGAGTTGCTTATTCTAATTCAAGAATGGAAAGTTTGTTAAAATCTGTAAAAAATTTTAATGGACGTGAACTGTTAAAAATCGCAAAAAATAACTCGACAATTGAACGCAATTGGTCCATCAAATCGGAAACCCCTCGAATGATTGTGCTTCAGTATCAGGATCCGAATGGTAATTGGAAGCACATCACTTTAACAAGCAATCAAAAAGCTGCAGGATTTTTCAATAGTGCGACGCTTTTTGGTGGAGGCCATAATGTCACTAGAGGAATTCCTCATTCTTTTGCCGAATCGGCCTTAATATCAGCTTTGAATAATGCTGTAAAGAAAAATAAAAATTTTGGTGCCGCAGATGTTAAAAGAGTCGTTAACGAATTACGGCCTGGCTATACAAGATTTAGCGAAGTGAAAAAAACTGGTAATGGATTTATTGCGAATGGAGAGGATTCAATGGGAAATAAAAGAACCTTAATAATGCACATGGATACATAAAAAGTGACCGATTCCCCGGAAAGGGTACTCCGGGATAGGGACGCGCAAGGCTCCGGCCTTGCGGGTCTCTTTTTTTATATCCTCTCCACGGCTTCCGCGAGGTCGGAACGCAGCACGTGGGCGTAGTGGTTGAACAGGGTGTCGATGGAACTGTGGCGCATGAGTTCCTGGACCGTGCGCGGGTTCGTTCCGCTACGAAGGAGTTCGCTGGCAAACGAGTGACGCAGCTTGTGGTGGCTTATCTCGTTACCCTCAATCCCTGCGGTGCCGACCGCTATCTTGAGCCTTACGACAGCCTTGTCGCACCGTAACGGGACAAATTCCTCCGGAATCAAAAGACCTTCGTTCCGCTTCATGAACGGCTCTATGAGCGTCCACAGCTTTTTCGATATCGGCAGCTCTGCGTTCTTGCCTCCCTTTCCGTTCAGCACCGTTATTAGCCCGTCGTGTACGTTCTCTATTTTCAGGTTCCTGGCCTCGGAATAGCGGAGCCCGGCGTAAGCCATCAGCCCCCAGAACGCCCTGTACGCGTCGTTCGGTGCGTTCGCGAGTATCCGTTCTATTTCTTCACTTGTCCAGAACTCGACGCGGGTCTTCGGAATCTTCGGTGTGCGTATCGTCTTGAAAGGGTTAAATTCCTTGAGGTCGAATGTTTCGATGTTCCATTCCCTGCACTTGACCACGACCTTGACTATCTCCGTCACCGTCTTCGGGGCGAGCTTCTCGGTGATGTCCTGAACGAACCTGTACGCCATAGGGGCGGTGAACTGGGAGTGGTTCTTTATCCTGTTCCTTTCGCACCAGGAGGTCCATTTCTTGAGCCTTATGGAGTACGCCTGGACCGTCTTGCCGTCGCGGCCAAGCGTGAGCTCTATCTGCTTGAGCCAGTCGCTCACCATGGACGGTATGTCCTTGTCGTTCATTCCGGGGGCGCTCGGCATCGCCGCCTTGAGCTTGTACCTTTCGAGGATTGCCTGCGCCTCGCCCTTCTTCGTCGTGTGCAGGCTTTCGAAGGTCTGCTTGCCGTTGGCGTACGACCTGAGATACCAGGTCATTATTCCCTGGGCTTTCTTTCTCTGCTGTATGGAATATGTGGCCATGTCGATGATCCTTAAAAGTGGTGACCTGCGGCGGCGGTCGGTGGTGTCGTTGTGGTGACGCATTGTAAAAAACACGACAAATTACGCCAAACACAATAAACAAAATCAACACTTGAAAATCTAAAAAAGAAACGGCCCGGAATGCCGTAAATAAAAGGAAAAGCCCCGAATCCTTGCGGAATCGGGGCCTTCGTGGGGCCTCCCGGACTTGAACCGGGAACCAACGGGTTATGAGTCCGACGCTCAAGCCCCCTCCTACGGAATCAAGGGTTCCGGACGGGTGTGGTGACTTTTTGGTGGTTTCGTGTTCGCGGCGTGGCGTTTTTCTTCCATTGGTGGGCCTCCGGTCCAATATATAGAAAACCTATGCCGCCTCGACCTTGCAGCGGGTCAGGAGCGTCTGCTTTTCGCCCCTGTATTCGTCGTGCGCCTTTATGGTCCCCTTGACCTTAAAGAAGTCGCAGATTTCGCCCTCGATGCCCTTCTGCGTTTTCCAGACCAGCTTGTTGTGGTGCTCGTCCTCGAAGGTGTAGACCGCGATGTTGACCGTGCGCCCCCCGAAGGAGGACTCGTAGCCGCCGATCTTGACCAGCTTGAGGGTCAGCTCGACCTTCTCGCCCTCGGCGCCGACGTAGGCGCTTTCGAACTTCGGCTTGGGCGGGTAGCTGTAGGTGTGCGCCTTGACGGCTTCCTTGGCTCCATCCTCCTTCCAAATGAAAAATGGACCGCGCACCCCGTCTCCGACCTTGAGCAGCTCGTCCCAGCGGACCGGGAGAATCTGGTACCCGGCGGTTTCAGGGAGTGTGTTCCCGACGCTCGTGACAATTGCGTGGCAGCCCCATTTTTCGTACTTGCACCCGGCGTGCTTGGTGAGCCATTCGAAATCGTCGCCGTAGTCGATTTCCCCCTTCGCGTTCGTCACGACCCCGATTTCCGGGCCGTAGCCCATCCTGGCGAGTTCCTTTTCGACGTCGAACTCGGCGCGGCGCTTTTCCGCCCTTTTCTCGGCCATCTCGGCCTTCTTGGCGAGGTATTCCTCGGTGTAGACCTTCTCGGTCGCCTCGTAGACGCCGGATCCGTTGCAGTCGAAGCAGACCCCGGCCTCCACGTGCTTGTAATGGTCTATGTAGCCGCTCCCGTTGCACTTGGGGCAAGGCCCCGTGACGCGAAAGTAGCGGGTCCCGTTCTTGTCGGTGCGGATGAGTGTGCGGATGAATTCGGTCATTTCGAGCCTCCTTGCGGCTGTTTCGTTACATGCACAATGTACAACTTACGTGTCAAAAATCAAGCGGATAAAAGAGTCGTTTTACTTACATCGCAATTTATAAGAATTTCTCCAAAAAGGCGGTTTTCGTCTAAATCCTTGTAGCTTTTGCCGTAAAAGCAGCCCATAGGAGACAGAAAACAATGGAAATTCAAGAGTTCGGGATTGACGAAATCAAGCCGTACGAGAAGAATCCCCGCAAGAACGAGGATTCCGTAAAGTTCGTGGCCAATTCCATAAAGGAATTCGGTTTCAACGTCCCCATCGTAATTGACGCTGACAACGTGATCGTTGCCGGACACACCCGCTGGAAGGCCGCCAAGCAGCTGGGGCTCGAGAAGGTCCCCTGCATCAA
>JAFYLE010000007.1 GCA_017537265.1 Clostridia bacterium
GACTTCGGCGCCACCGTCGGGTCCACCGTCACCGTGACCGCCTCCGGTAACAACTTCCTTTACTGGAAGAACAAGAGCAACGACGCCATCCTTTCCACCGACGTGAACTTCACCTTCACTTACGGCGGAGCCACCATGGAACTCGTTGCGGTGTTTGCCTCCACCTCCGATACTTCTTCCACTCATACCGTCACCTTCAAGGACGGTCTGACCGGTAAGATCCTCTCCACCGTCACTGTTGCCCGCGGCTCCAAAGTCACGAGCACTCCTGCGGTGACCGCCGCATACGGCTACGTTTTCAAGGGCTTCTATACCGCTGACGGCGTGCTTGCCACCGACTATGCGGTCAACGCAAATACGACCTTCTATGCTCGTTATAAGAACGACGACTCCGCTTTCTTCAATCTGACCATCACCGATGGCACCAGCACCGAAGTCAAGCGCGTGCGTTACGCCAAAGTTGTCAATCTGGAAGCCACTTCCGCCTCCTTCACCAACTGGAACATGAACGGCAAGTTCTATGCTTCCACCAAGGCGGTCCAGTTCTCCATGCCGAATGCAGACTGCACCGTGGCTACCGTTAACAACGGTTCCAAGACCTTTACTCCCTCCATTTCCTTCATCTCCAACTTTGTGGATGACAACGGCGCGCTCATGTCTACTTTTGTGCGCGATCTGCCTGCCGGTTACACCCTCGTGGAGAGCGGCATCCTCATGACCCGTAAGGCCATTGCGGAACACCTCGTGGTGGACACTCTGGTTGCCACCGTTACCAAGGGTATCTCCAAGGCGGCTGCAAACGAGAACGTCTTTGGCTTCATCAAGAGCGACATCGTTTCCAAGGCCGGTACCTGGCTTGTCCGCGGCTACCTGCTCTTCAAGGATGCGAACGGTGACGTGGACGTGGTCTACACGAACGTCGAAAGCGTTCAGGTCGGTGATAAGGAACAGGCTACCACTTTCACCCTCATGAGCCACAACATGAAGAACGGCAACAGCAGCTACAGCGCGGTTGCTCAGAACGCAACGAACATCGGTGCGGACTTCGTCTGTCTGCAGGAGGCCGGCTCTTACTACATTTCCTCCACCGACAACGCGTTCAAGAATGCGGGCTACACTGCCCTGCGCGGCGAAAAGCGCGACAACACGCTCTCTGCCGAGTACAACCCCATCTACTACAACGCAGATAAGTTCCTCAAGCACAACGAGGGTACCTTCTGGCTCTCCGATACTCCGGACAGCATGTCCAAGTTTTCCGCCTTGAAGTATTACCGCATTTGCCACTGGGCAGTGTTTGAATGCAAGGCTACCGGTGAGTTTGTCCAGGTCTTCAACACGCACCTTTGCGCAACTCCGGGCACGGAAGGCGTGAGTGACACGGAAACCTACGATGTGAAATATCGCTTCGCGCAGGTCAAGGTCCTCCTCGAACGGATCGAACTGGTCGCCCGCAACTGCCCGAGCGGTGTGAACAACCTGATCCTGACAGGCGACTTTAACATGATCGATACCCACGGCGTTTTGAAGTATTTGACCGGTTCTGCCGCCTACAACGGCGAGTGGAACACCGTGACCGGCTCCCGCTTCCGTCTGGCCAAGACGGTTGCGACCGAGAAGGTTCCCAACTCCGACGGCAACTTCAACACCATCGATGCGACCGGCTCTCTCAGCTACTCCTTCGACCACGCCTTCGTGGACATCGCAGGCATTCAGGTTGACGAGTTCGGCGTTATCTCCAACGCTGCCGGTTCCGACCACTTGCCCGTCTATACCAAGTGCACCCTGAAGTAAGCACTTCGCAGAAGAGCAACAAATTTTCGAGACACTTCCCCAAACAGGGAAGTGTCTCTTTTTTTGCCGTTTTTGCCGCAGGCTCACACCGTGCACAATGCCTTGGGAAGAAGGGAAGAGGATTTTGCACTTTTCAACAAAAACGGCAGGCGTTTTTTGTCGTATTTGCCATAAGGAGGAAGGTAAAAAAGGCTTTACTTTTGGACGATTTTCCGTTATAATACACATGTATATCTGTATCTTTGTAAAACGAAGAATACACATAGGCAAACGTCATTAAATTTTACGGAGGTTTTTATGAACACCAAACGCATTTTGGCGGCATTCATGAGCGTTCTTATGCTTGTGAGTTTGGCAGTTCCGGTTCTTGCGTACACCACTCCGAACGCAAGTCTCGTGACTGTGGATTGGGTCCCCGGTTTTTCCATGGACTTTTCCGAACACGCCGCTTACTACAACTACCGCTATGAGGGCGGTCAGCTGAAGTATGACAGACTTAACTATGCTCTTTCCGCAGCCGGAACCTGCGTGCTTACCGAAGACGGTGCGCTTCACCTGTCCAACCAAGGCGTAAGCAACACCAACTACGTCAGCACCAGTGGTTCCACCGCAAACACTGCCTGGATGAAGAACAACAACAAGTACATCAACCGTACCGAAGGCGCCACCATGGACGTCTACATGAAGGTTGAGAACTTGCCGAAGATCACCGATTCCACGTTCCTGCGCGACGACGGTGTCAATTGGGATAACCAGACCATGCCTTCCGGCATTCTGTTCGGCGGTCTCGTATTCCAGATGCTCGGCAGAGAAGCGGCGTGGACCGGCGTTTCCGGCCAGACTTCCAACGTGACCCAGGGCGTCATGGTCTACTATGACAACGAGACCCTCGGCACCAATGCAGCATACGTTATGGGTTTGGGTGTCCGTGCCGGCACCGGTGCCAACACCACCCGCCCCGTCACCTTCTTCTTCAACATTCCGGAAGGTGAGTACGCCCGTTATACCGTGGCATACGACGTTCAGAACCAGACCACCAAGTTCTACGTTAACGGCGTTGCCCAGAAGTACGACGGCACCGAGAACACCGCTGCTCCTCTTGCCTTGATGTACTACACCAACGGCACGACCACCGGTAACGCCTTCAACATCTGCTTGAACGGTCCGAGCCATGCTTCCACCAGCGCGAACTTCTCTGAATATTACTGCGACATTTACCTCGATCAGGCCTGTGTCTATCCGACCGCCATCACTCCCAACGGGGCGAAGACCGGTACGTTCATGGAAAAGGCCGAGTTGGATACTTCCGATCTTGACTCTTGGATGAACGTCCTTCGTGACCTGGATTCCAAGTATTACACCACCGCTTCCTGGAAGACCATTCAGGATGCTATGGATGCAGTCGATCTGGACAAGGAAGAACTCACTCAGGCTGAGATCAGCTATTGGACGGACGATCTCAAGGCGGCGTTCAATGCCCGTGAGTACGTCGGAATCGACAAACTCTACGTTGCACAGACTGCTTCTACCGCCAACCCCTCCACCGCATGGACTTGCGGTGCTCTGCTCTTGACGGAATCCGGCTACAAGCTTTCCGATTACTCCGTCAGCGGCATGTACCTCAACTCCTGGACCCGCATCATCGGTCAGCACGTGGCGGGCGACGTGTACCGCATCACCAAAGTGGTGGAAGGTGCATACCGCAACGGTAACAAGCCTGCCATCGGTGACGACGAAGTGGTTCCGGAAGGCGGCTTCATCTTCGCGTTCCACTCCAATGAAGAGTCTGCGGCATGGAACCCCCTGGAAGGCGGTAGCCAGTACGCCGCACAGGAATTCGGCGAACGCAACGCTCTCGCATTCCGCAACATGGGCCTTAAGGTCGGCGACCACGTCAAACTCCAGAACATCGTGGTCAACAGCGAAGGCGATTCCACCCTGTCCACCACGGGCACCTGGATCCATCGCTACCATGAAAACAACACCAACCCCACCGCGATCTATCGCACCTCCGCTGTTGTGAACACCGCCGCGCTCGCTGACGGTCCTCAGTACCTCGCTCGCGACCAGTTCGACAACTTTGAAACCTCCTCTTATATCGTGAAGACCGATGAAGTCCCGAACTTCTCCTTGAGCGTGGAGGGTGAAGGCTCTGCTGCCATCGAGGGCAAGAAGCCTGTCTCTTCCGCAGACGGTGAAGATCAGTACATCATCACGGCCGGCGAGACCATCCTTCTCGTGGCCGAAGGCGAGAACTTCTCCTACTGGAAGAACGCCAAGAACAACGCCATCGTCTCCACCGAAGCGACTCTGTCCTTCACCTTCGGCGCATCCGACATGGCACTCGTTGCAGTCTTCAAGGCCGCAACGGAAGCTCCCGTTACTTACCCTGTCACCTTCAAGGACGGTGTCACCGGTAAGATCTACGCCACCATCGACGTTGCGGAAGGCACCACCGTGGACGCCTCCCTCATTCCCGAAGAAGACGTCATCACCGGTATGATCTTCAAGGGCTGGTACGCCTTCGCGGACGGCAAGTATGCCGAGACCGTTGACAGCTACGTCGTGGAAGGCAAGACCACCTTCGTTGCCCGTTTCGTGGCAGACGAATCCACTCTGTACACCCTGACCATTAAGGTCGGCGATACTGAAAAGACTTATCTGCGTCGCTACGGTGCACTCGCAACCTGCGGCGCCTCCGGCAACCTCTCTTACTGGCTGCTCGACGGCGCATACCTTACCGACGCCAACATGATTCAGATCTCCATGCCCAACCGTGACGTCGTCATGGAAGCGGTGTTCGAGTCTGAAGCAAAGAACTTCGTTCCCACGGTCACCCTCCTCTCCGCCTTCGTGGACGAGAAGGGCGCTTTGACCACCACCTTTGCCCGCAGCATTCCCGAGGGATACACCTTCGTGGAAAGCGGCATTCTCCTCACCCGTAAGGCCTCTCCCGCCGATCTGGTCGTCGAGACTCTCATTCCTTCCGTTACTCGCGGTGTTTCCACTGCGGCTGCCGATAAGGACGTCTTCGGCTTCATCAAGACCGGTATGTTCGACAAGGCCGGCACCTGGTACTTGCGCGGCTACCTTATTTATAAGGACGCCAATGGCAACCTTATGAACGCATACACCATCACCAACACCGTGACGCTGGAAGCGGGCGAGAACGTTCCCGTTGCTGCCGAGATCTTGATGAGCGACGTCACCTTCATGATCGAAGGCGAATACGATCCGACCAAGGTCGGCACCGAGATCTTCAATTCCGGTGACTTCAACGTCACTGAAAACGGCAAGGAAGGCTACAAGGCATTCTTCCCGTCCACCACTCAGGCGGATGACGGCACTCTGTACGTCGTGTACTATTACGGTCCGAGCCACGCATACTACAACCAGAGCGAAGGCAAGCTTGCCGGCGTTCTGCACCTCGTCTCCTCCACCGACAACGGTCAGACCTGGTCTGAACCGAAGGTCATCGTGGACCTCACCGATGAGGATCAGGCGAAGGGCGACTTCAACCGCGAGTCTCGCGACCCGAACCTCCAGAAGCTCTCCGACGGTACTCTGGTTCTGACCTTCCCGGTCCGCGCCCCCATCGGCAAGGCCGGTCTCAACGGTTCCAACCCGAACAACTATTGGTATGAGCGCGCATACTACATGACTTCTATCGACAACGGTAAGACCTGGAGCCAGATGAAGGAGATCGAGTGCGATTACTTCTCCGGCGGCGAGCCCTTCCTCTACGACGATCCCACCCGCACCACCGGTTGCTGGGTCAAGAACGGCTCCATTGCCGAGCTTGATAACGGCGACCTGCTCTTCCCGATCTACGGTGCTGTGGATTGCTCTACCCGTTCCATCATGGAATCTCTGGTCGTCAAGGCCAAGAACAACGGCGACGGCACCTTCACCTTCTACAAAGATTGGGCAAACGGCAAGGATGCCAGCCAGGTGGTCGGCGTCGGCCTCGGTGACGAGCTTGCTGTCTGGGCTTACGGCGACAACGTGTACGCGCTTGCCCGTAACAAGATCGTCTCCTCCGGCGTGGATGCCAATACCGGCGGTATCGTTTACCGCTCCACTGACCGCGGCGTGACTTGGGCAGAGTACGACGTGGAAAACACCGCAAACAACTGTGTTAACCAGCCGAACTTCACCAAGATCGACGAAGAGCGCGTCCTGGTCAACTACTCCGTGCCGATGGGCAGTGTCAACGGCACCCAGAAGCGCAGCGCACGTCCCATCTTCGGTAAACTCTTCAACGTTTCCACCGGCGATTGGGATGAGTACGATGCAGTCACCGTCTTTGACGTCGTGAGCGCAGGCCAGACCAACACCGACATGGGTAACCCCGCGTCCGTCCTGCTTGACGACGGCCGCATCTTCACCGTCGGTTACTCCAACCCCTCCAACGGTTCCTCCATCATCGTCGGTCAGTACACCAAGCTTGACATGTATGATCCCAATGCGGCCTCCGGCGGATCCGGCGGTGTCATGGGCAGCAAGGAACTCTTCAGTGACGACTTCTCCTCCGCGGATGCCAAGGAATACATTTCCGTTTCCAACTCTTCTGCGATCAGCGGCGGCACTGCGGTGCAGTCCGAGAAACTCACTGACAAATTCAACGCAGTCATCTCCAATTACTCCGGTAAGGGTGCTGCCTCCGTTTCCGTGGTTGACGGCAAGGTGAAACTCAACCTCAACAACTCCCGCGGTTCCAACCGTCCGGAAGCCTCCATCACTACGGTGGAAACCATCTCCGGCGGCGCAACCCTGCAGTTCAACTACACCTTTGGCGACATCTCTGCAGATAACACTTCCGGTTCTCGTAACCGCATCTATCTCAAGATGTACGACAATGATCAGACCAACTTCTTCATCACCCCCGGTAAGATCCAGCTTTCCACTTCCACCAGCATCGCCTTTACTCATGAGGCCAATACCGAGTACACCATCAAGGCAATGTACCTCGTTGGCACCATGTACGTGAAGGTTTGGGCGGCCGGCACTGCAGAACCCGATGGTTGGATGGTCTCCGAAGCACAAGATCTCGAAGACAACCTGCCCTTCACCATTCTGTATGAGTCCAAGTCCACCTCCACCTCTAAGGCCGTGGAACGCTACGTCCTTATCGACAACGTGAAGGTCTCCGCGGCGTCTCTTGACATTGCGGGCCTCACTCCTGCCGCAGGCATTCGCCTCAAGGCTGGCAAGAGCGCATGGCTCAACGTGAAGTACGACACCGACCTGCCCATGAGCGGCACCGAAGAACTCAAAGCATACTCTGACAACCCCTCGGTTGCCAAGATCAATGCGGACGGTTCCGTCACCGCCATCGCTTCCGGTGTGGCACACATCGTTGCAGTCAAGGGCGAGAACACCTACACGCTTGAGGTTATCGTTCCGTAAGCGAACTTTTGCAAAAAATCCCCCGCTTTTCGCGGGGGATTTTTTTGCTTCCTCTTGATAGAATGAAAAAAAGAATGTATAATATTTTCCGGTAAGAAAAATCAAAAAGGCGGACTGTTTGTATGAAGAAAATACAGCTCAAAGAGCGAGTGATGAATTACCTCGGCATTGCGCTCGGTTCCATTTTTTACGCGGCCGGCGTGGTGCTCTTTTTGCAGCCGAACAACATGGTTGCGGGCGGTGTCGGCGGTCTTTCCGTGGTCATCGACCACTATACGGGCATTCCCTCCGGTACTTGGGTCTTGCTTTTGAACGTCCCGCTTTTGATCCTTGCATGGTGGAAGCTCGGCTTTGAGTATTTTTTAAATACGCTGCTTGCCGTCGGCATTTCCTCGGTGTTTATGAACGCCATGCTTCCGTTAAACGACTTGCTGGAAAAAGGCGCGTTGACCACCGATCCCTTCCTTGCCGCTGCAACGGGCGGTGCGTTGATCGCACTCGGCCTCGGCGTGGTGTTCCGCGCGCGCGGTACTACGGGCGGCTCGGATATCGTTGCACGCCTCTTGAAGATGAAGTACCCGCACATGAAGACGGGCGTGCTCATTCTCATCATGGACGCCATCGTCATCACGCTCTCCGTCATTGCTTTCGGTGAATTTGAACTCGGTCTTTATTCCGGCGCGGGTGTGCTGATCCAAGCGTGGCTCTTTGACACCGTGCTTTACGGTTCTGACTCTGCAAAACTCGTGTACGTAGTCAGTAGCAATCCCGAAGAACTCACCCGCCGTTTTCTTGGCGAGTTGAACGTCGGCGTGACTTCCATACGTGCCATCGGCTCCTATACGGGCGAGGAGCGCGTCATGCTGCTCTGTGCCATGCATAAGAAGATCTTGCCGCAGGCTCGCGTCGTCGTGCGCGAGGTGGACCCCGGTGCCTTCCTCATCGTCACGCCCGCAACGCAAATTTTCGGCGAGGGCTTCATTCACCACGATCGCGAGGAGATCTGAATGCCTTCTCACTTTTTCGCGCGGCTGTCGCAGTATCGATCCGCCGCCTCTCTGCGCTTACACATGCCCGGTCACGGTGGAGCTCTCTCGCCCTTTGACGTGACGGAGCTGTGCGCGACGGACGACCTGTTTGACCCGCAAACGGACGGCGCTCTCGAACGGGATGAGGCGGACGCTGCGCGCCTGTTCGGTGCAAAAACGTGCCTTTTTTCCGCAGGCGGCGCCACACTTTGTTTGCAGACGGCACTGTGTTTTGCGGTGCGCAGACAAAAGAAGGGCGCGCGTGTGTTTTGTGAGCGCGGCGTGCACAGAAGCGTGTTGCATGCATTGGCGCTTCTTGACGTGGACCCCGTTTTTGTGGACGACGTTGTTTTTTTGACTGACGCAGACGTGGCCGAAGGGGATTTATTGGTCTTTTCCGGCTGTGATTATTTCGGCAAGATCCCGAATTGGCAAGCGCTTTCCGACTTTTGCCGCAGGAATCGCCTGCACAGCGTTATCGATAATGCGCACGGCACGCATTTGCGCTTTTTGAACGGCGGCAGACTGCATCCCTTGACCTACGGCTTTGAACTCGTCGTGGATTCTGCACACAAAACGCTTTCCTGCCTGACCTCAAGTGCCGTGTTGCACGTCGGCAGGGATATGCAAGGGGAAGTGCACACCCTTCGCAAAGAACTTTTTTGTGCCATGCGCCTGTTTGGCAGTACCAGCCCGAATTACCTTGTCATTCTCTCGCTTTGTGAGGAGCTCTTCCGCATCGGGGAGGGCTTTGACGGCGAGAATTACGCTCCCTTTTTGCAACGTGCGAAGCTTGTCTCGTCCGTGGCAACTGCGGCGGGGTTTCGCGAGTGGGGGGATGATCCCATGCGTATCGCGCTGACGGAAGGTTTTGATTTTCTGCGTCTGTCGGACAGACTGAAGGCTTATGGAATTTTTGTGGAACTCGCACAGAAGGATGGCATGGTCATGCTCTTCGGTGCGGATTTTGATGAGGAAAAAGCTGCGCAGTTAAGCGGCGTTTTGGCAAAGGTCCTCCCTGATTGCAAAACACGGACTCGTTCAAGTTCCCCCCTTGTGTCTAAACAGCCGCCCAGACGCGTGTTGAGTTTGCGCGAAGCATTGATGAAAGAGGGCGAAGAAGTGAAAAAAGCCCACGCCGCAGGCAGAATTGCCGCAGAGGTGGTGGGTCTGTACCCGCCGGGAACGGCACTCTGTATGCCGGGCGAGGTCTTGACGGGCGAAGTATTGGACAGACTTACCTGCACGCACGTGCGGGTCGTAAAATAAGGAACGCAATTTATGACGAAGACGACACTCATCGGCAATCGCCATATCACCGCCCCGCTGATCCGAGCGGTACGCGCGGGACGCGTGGCGAGCGCCTATTTGATCGAGGGACCGGCAGGCAGCGGTAAGCGCACCTTGGCGGAATACCTGACTGCGCTCTTCGTCTGTTCCGCGCCCACCGAGGACGGCCCCTGCTTTTCGTGCCGCGATTGTGAAAACGTAGCCTACGGTTCTCACCCGGACGTGATGATCCTTTTGCCGGAGAAGGATCGGGATCACGTCTCCGTGGAGACGGCCCGCCGCGCAAACGAGGTCGCGCAGACTGCACCGATCCACGCCGCGCGCCGCGTGTTCGTCATTCCCGATGCGGCAAAGATGAACGCCGCCGCGCAGAACGCACTGTTAAAGAATTTGGAAGAACCGCGCTCATCTTCCGTGTATATCCTGCTTTGTGAGGAGGCGGCGGGCGTGCTTGCCACCATTCGCAGCCGCTCGGTCATTTATCGCACGGAACTGTTTTCGGAGGAGGTGCTCACGCGGGAGCTTGCCGCGCGTTTTCCTGCGGCAGCACGCGAGGATATTACCCTTGCCGCGCGTCTTTCCGGCGGTGCTTTGGGTCAGGCTGTCACCTTTTTCGGTGACCGCAAGGTGTCCGACTGCCGTAAGAAGGCGGAGGAGTACTTAAGCCTGATTTGTGAGAACGCCTCGTTCGACCGTTTTTGCGCCGTGCTCGGCGCGGATACCAAGAAGGACTTTTTGCCCATGTTCTACCGCATTTTGCTTTCCGGCGTGCGCGATCTGCTGTTGGCGGACGTCAGCTCGGAGCGTCAGTTTTTCCCGCCGGATCAACTGCTGTCTTGCAAAAAAAGCGCGCGCTCTCTTATGAAAATTTGCGACAGACTGTGTGAACTTTTGGACCCCGCAATGGCAAACGCAAACGTCGCCGCAAGCGTGTTTTCCTTAAACGCTGCCTGCAGCGAAGCGTAAAAAACCAAATTCGCTTGAAGAACATATACTAAACACGAAAAAAGAGTTTTTGCAGACAGTAAATGTATGAAAAAACTCTTTTCTTTTTGGAAATATAGTGTTATAATAGTTTGAATAATTCTAAAGACTTCTTTTTTCCTTTGAATCAACAAGTAGGATGGTTTCTTCTATGGACAAACTTGTGGTTTGCGGCGGTCGCCCTCTTGAGGGTACTCTTGCCGTCTCCGGAATGAAAAATGCCGCCGTAGCGGTCGTTTTGGCGACCGTTCTGGTGGAGGATAAATGCGTTTTGGAAAATTTGCCCGACATTGCCGACGTCAACATTGCGCTTGACATTCTTGCGGCAATGGGTGCTACCGTCAACCGTATTTCGCGCGACGTGGTGGAGATCGACACGACCTTTGTCAAGGTCGGTTCTGCCCCGCGCGAACTTGCCAGCCGCATGCGCGCCTCTTACTACCTCGTGGGCAGTGAACTCGGCCGTTTCGGCAGAAGTCACGTGGCCGCTCCCGGCGGTTGCGACTTCGGCGTGCGCCCGATCGACTTGCACATCAAGGGTTTTTCCGCGCTCGGTGCTACCGTGAACGTGGAAGGCGGTTACATTGAAGCCACCACGCCCGAGGGGGGACTCGTCGGCAACAGCGTCTATCTTGACCTCGTCAGCGTCGGTGCCACCATCAACACCATGCTTGCCGCAGTGCGTGCTAAAGGCCTGACCGTCATTGAGAACGCCGCGCACGAGCCGCATATCGTCGATACGGCAAACTTTTTGAACGCCTGCGGTGCGGATATTTCCGGCGCAGGTACGGACGTCATTAAGATCCGCGGTGTGGAGCGTCTGCACGGCGTGACGTATACCATTATTCCCGACATGATCGAGGCGGGCACCTTCATGGTCCTTGCAGCCGCGACCAAGAGCAAATTGAAGATTTCCGGCATCATTCCCAAGCACGTGGACTCCATATCCGCCAAACTGACGGAAATGGGTGCCAAGATCACCGAGGAGGATGAGGCTGTCATCGTGGAGTACCAAGGCCCCTTGAAGAGGATCAACATCAAGACCTTGCCGTACCCCGGATTTCCCACGGATATGAACCCGCAGATGTGCGTGCTTCTTTGCCTTGCCGAAGGCACCAGCATCATCAGCGAGGGCGTGTGGGATAACCGTTTCCGCTATACCGAGGAACTGCGTCGCATGGGCGCTTCCATTAAGGTAGACGGCCGCGTTGCCGTGGTGGAGGGCACGGGCGAACTCAAGTCTGCCCGCGTGCGTGCACTGGACCTTCGTGCCGGTGCCGCCATGGTCGTTGCGGCACTTGCAGCACCCGGCCGCACGGAGATCGAGGATATTTACCACATTCAGCGCGGGTATGAAAACCTGGTGGAAAAACTGCGCGGTGTCGGTGCGGATATC
>JAFYLE010000008.1 GCA_017537265.1 Clostridia bacterium
CAGTCACCCTCAACACTTTCTTCACTCTGCCTAAGTTCACCTTCCTCACCGCGCTCGGCGGCTTTGAAGCGATCGACGGCGCTTACATCGGATCCATCGCAATGGCATACGTTCCCGTTGCATTCGTGGTCTTTGCAGAACACATTGCCGACCACAAGAACATCTCCTCCATCATTGAGACCGATCTTCTCGAAGAACCCGGCCTGCATCGCACCCTGCTGGGTGACGGCGTCGGCTCCATGGTCGGCGCACTCTTCGGCGGCTGCCCGAACACCACTTACGGCGAATCCGTGGCCTGCGTCGCCATCACCGGCAACGCTTCCGTCTACACCATCCTTGCGGCGGCAATCGGTGCAATCGCCATTTCCTTCCTCTCCCCCTTCGTGGCGTTCGTCGACTCCATCCCGCCCTGCATCATGGGCGGCGTCTGCATGGCTCTGTACGGCTTCATCGCCGTCTCCGGTCTGAAGATGCTCCAGAAGGTCAACCTTGAAGAAAACCGCAACCTCTTCACCGCCTCCGTCATCCTCATCGCCGGCATCGGCGGTCTGTCCGTCTCCTTCGGCCAGATCACCATCACCTCCATCGCCTGCGCCCTGATCCTCGGCATCCTTGTCAACCTCCTTCTCTCCAAGAAGTCTGCCGAATAATCAGAAACAATCTACACAAGCCCTGCAAACGCAGGGCTTGTTTTTTTGCTCGGTTTTGATATAATGGCAATATGAACACACTAAAACACATTCTCATCACAGGCGGCGCGGGCGGACTCGGCGATGCTGCATGTCGCGCCTTCGCACAAAACGGTTACACCGTCTTTTCCCTTGACCTGCGCACCCCCAAAGAAGCGCGCAAGGGTGTCGTGGACATCGTCTGCGATATCACCGACGAGGCGAGTGTCGTTGCCGCTCACGACACCGTAACCAAAACGACCGACGCGCTCGACTCCGTACTTCACATGGCCGGCATTTACCACATGGATGCTTTTTCTGAGATGAAAGGCGGCACGTGGCAAAAAACAATGGACGTCAACGCGACTTCTGCCGCGCGGGTCAACCGAATCTTCCTGCCCCTCGTGCTCAACGGCAAGGGGCGCATTCTGATTACCACGAGTGAGCTTGCCGGGAAACGGCCTCTGCCCTTCAACGGCGTGTACGCCGCAAGTAAAACGGCACTCAAGGCCTACTGTGACGCGCTCCGCCCCGAACTGTATCTGCTGGGCATCCCCGTCATTGAGATCCGTCCGGGCGCATTTGCCACGACGCTTCTCGACAACGCAAACCGCGCAATGGAAGAAATGTGCGAAAACTCACGCTATTTTTCCCACAGCGGCGAGGTCTTTCGCCGCGTGATGGACACGCAGATGAACACTGCAAAGCCGCCCGAGAAGCTCGCAAAAACTCTTCTGCACGCCGCAAGTTCGCGCCGTCCGCGCCTCGTGTACCGCGCCAACAACAACATCCTTCTTGCGCTCTATTCGGCACTTCCCACACGCTTGGGCTGCTTCTGCCTGAAACTTCTGCTAAACCGCAAAAAGAAATAAAAAACGCCTGCAAAAGCAGGCGTTTTTTACTTGCTGTTTTACAAATGGCGCGTACCGTTCATTTCCTCCTCAGTGAGGGGGCGAATGACGCGGCAAGGATCACCGGCGGCAATCACGTTTGCGGGAACGTCGCGCGTGACCACGCTTCCCGCGCCGATGATGGCGTTGTCACCGATGGTGACACCGGAAAGAACGGTGCAACCGCCGCCAAACCACACGTTATTGCCAACGGTGATGGGAAAGGCAAATTCAAATGCGGCGTTGCGGCTCTGCACGTCATGCGGATGCTCCGGCGGATAAAAACCGCAATTAGGCCCAACGAACACATTGTCCCCAAACTTCACCATAGCACCCGAGAGAATGGTGAGATTATAATTGGAAAAGAAGTTTTCGCCGACCTCCACGTTGAATCCGAAATCGCAATAAAACGGCGGTTCGATGGTGAGATTTTTGCCCGTCTTATGCAAGAACTTCTTCAAAAGCGCCACGCGTTCTTCTTCCTGCTCGGGCGGGAGTTGATTGTACTTCCAACAAGTAGAACGGCTCTCCATATAATCGCGGCGAATGTCGGGATCCATTGCGTAATACATGAGGCCCGCATGTCTTTTTTCGGTTTCGGTCATGGTTTACTCCTTTGTGATCGTTTTCATACCGCCGACAGCGTCTCCCGTTGCTCTCGGCAACGAAAGTTCCAAAAAATGCTCGGAATGGCCGAGTGCATTGCCGCCGCGGAAGCGTTCGACCAAGATCTCGCGCTCCATTGGCAGAATGCGCTCAAACTCCGCTTGATGTACGCGAAGTGCAACCTCGCCCAAGGCAAGGGCGCGCGAACGGCGCAATTCAACGGGCACCTGATTCTCAAACGATGCGGCACGTGTCCCCTCGCGCTCCGAATACGGAAAAATATGTGCATGCAAAAGGCGCGCTGTTTCCAAAAAGGAAACGGTGTCTTGAAAATCCGCCTCCGTCTCTCCCGGGAAACCGCAGATAAGATCTGCTGTCAAGGCGACGTGCGGGATGGCGACGCGCAAATTCTCCACACAGGAAAGCAGTTGCTCACGCGTATAATCGCGGCGCATTGCAAAAAGAACGTTCGCAGATCCGCTTTGCACGGAAAGGTGGAACTGCGGCATGATCTTGGAATTCCTACTCAACCCCTCGCAAAAGTCACGGGTAAACAGCGTGGGCTTGAGCGAGCCGAAGCGAATGCGGCGCACATCCTCAAGCTCGGCGATGCGATTTGAAAGCTCCAAAAGAGCGTCGGCGCCGAACGCGGCAGTCTCGATGCCGGAAAGCACGATCTCCCGCGCACCGTTTTGGGTGAGCGTGCGAACCTCACTCAAAATGTCTGCCATTTCGCGGTTGAGCTCCCTGCCGCGCAGATACGTAACGATGCAGTAGGTGCAAAACGAGTTACAACCGTCCTGGATCTTGACGAAGGCGCGGGGGCTGTACCAACTTGAAATGGCGGGGGTATTATACGTCTTGGGAAGGCGCGGGATCTCTGGGATCTCCTCGTTGCCCCGCACGCGCGCATCACAAAGTTCAAACACGCGCGACATATCCGCGTTGCCCCAAACAAGATCAAGCTCCGGATAGCGTTTATACAGTTCCTCACGGCGTTTTTCCGCCATGCATCCGAAAACGCAGACCACGCCGCCCGTCTCGCGCTTACGCTTTAGAGCACGGGAAATCAGGGCTCTCCCTTTTTTCTCCGCCTCCGCGGTAACGGCGCAGGAGTGAATGAGTGTCACATCGGCCTGCGAAGTGAAAGCAACCTTCTCGTACCCCGCGGCAAGAAACTGCTCAGCGATTGCCGCAGACTCGTAAAAGTTGATGCGACAGCCAAGGGTAGAGACGGAAAAAGTCTTACGGGACATAGTCAAATTCAACGTCGTAGATGCGGACGGTATCGCCCTCTTCAATGCCTGCGTCACGCAGGGCGGCGATGACACCGATCTTATTCAGCGTACGCTGGAAGTACATCATCGACTCGCGATCGTCGGGATTGATGGTGTACAAAAAGCGCTCCAGATGCGGACCCGTGACCACGAATGCACCGTCCTCGTCGCGCTCGACCTCAATTCCGCTCTCCGGCTTAAAGTCAAGTTCTTCTGCGGTAATTTCCGGTTCAAAAACAGTGAGCGGCGGTAAGGTCTGCAACAATTCATACGTGCGATGCACAAGTGGCACAAGCCCTTCCCGCATAAGTGCGGAAGTAGCAAAAAACTCTATGCCGCGCTCCTTGCAATATCCCTCAAGCCGCGCGCGATTTTCCACGCTTTCCTCAAAATCGCACTTATTACCAACGACGATCTGCAGACGGTTGAGCAGATCAGGATCGTAAACGGAAAGCTCGTGGTTGATCTTTTCCAAACGCTCAACGGGATCCGTCTCGTCCAGCATATCCACGACGTGCCACAGAACGCGGCAACGGTCGATGTGCTTCAAAAAGCGAATGCCGAGTCCGACACCCTCACCCGCGCCCTCGATCAGACCGGGGAGGTCTGCCACGACAAAGCCCGCGCCCTCGTCGTTGACCTTCACCACGCCGAGCATCGGCTCAAGTGTGGTAAAAGCGTAGTCCGCAATCTTCGGACGGGCGGCAGACACACAGGAAAGCACGGTGGACTTACCTGCATTCGGGAAACCGACGAGGCCAACGTCTGCAAGCATTTTAAGTTCCAAAGTCAATTCTCTCTCTACGGCCTCGCCGCCGAGTTTTGCAAAACGCGGTGTCTGGCGTGTAGAGGTGGCGAAATGACGGTTGCCGAAGCCGCCTCGGCCGCCTTTCGCGGCAACAAACGTGCGGTCGCGCGACATGTCAAAGAGAACCTTGCCGCTCTCTTTGTCACGAATAACAGTTCCGGGAGGGACGTCCAGATACACGTGCGCGCCATTCTTTCCGTGCATTTTGGATGCCTTGCCATTCTCGCCGTTTTCCGCCTTAAACTTGCGGTGATAGCGATACTTGAGAAGAGTGTTGTCGCCTTCGTCCACACGGAAGATGACGTCGCCGCCGCGGCCGCCGTCACCGCCGTCCGGTCCGCCGTGAGAAACGTACTTCTCGCGGTGAAAGGAGACGCAACCGTTGCCGCCTGCGCCGGAACGCACGACGATATCTACTTTATCGATGAGCATAAAAAACTACCTTTCCTAAATGAAAAGAAAAAACGGGTGCGTGGCACCCGTTTCTTTCAAGCAAAAATTAGTTGGCAGAGACAAAGACCTGCTTCTTGCCGCCGGCAACACGGACAAAATGCACCGTGCCGTCGCAGAGAGCAAACAGGGTGTCATCCGAGCCACGGCCAACGTTGACGCCGGGATGGATGTGCGTGCCGCGCTGACGAACCAGAATGTTGCCAGCAACGCAAGCCTGACCGTCTGCTTTCTTCACGCCAAGACGCTTGGACTCGGAGTCACGACCGTTCTTCGTGGAGCCAACGCCCTTCTTATGAGCGAAAAACTGCAAATTGAGTCTTAACATGATCGTTCCCTTTCAATCGTGCACAGAGACCGAAATGTGCTTCGGATACTGTGCGGTATAATCTTGTAACTGTACCTTCAAACCGAGAAGTGTGGGCTGTGCTTTCTCACGGCCGTCCGCTGGGACAGTCATAAAAAACCTGCCTGCTTCTTCCGCAGTGACGCTTGCGCGCACTTTGAGAACCTCGGTCAAGGTGTTTGCCACCAACGTCACCATGCCGGTGACGGCGGCACAAAGCGGATCGATTCCCTGTTCGGTATAATCCGCGTGACCCGTCAGGGACACTGCACAAATGAGACCTTGCTCATCCGTGTCAAAGTGTGCTCGGATCATTTTGCCAGAGATACGTTTGTGATCTCCACCTTGGTGTACGGCTGACGATGACCTTGCTTTTTCTTCTCGTTCTTCTTCGCTTTGTAACGGAAGACAACGATCTTCTTAGCACGGCCGTTCTTGAGGACTTTGCCCTCAACCTTTGCCTTTGCCACAGTGGGGTTACCAGTCACAAGACCGTCCTTGGACGAGATAGCCAGAACATTCTCAAAAGAAATGGTCTCGCCTTCTGCCTTATCCATCTTTTCAAGATAGATGATGTCGCCCTTTTCGACCTTGTACTGCTTTCCACAAGTTGCAATAACCGCAAACACGAAAAGCACCTCGCTTTCTGTATACGTCTCGCTGTCCTGGGGCAACGGCGGATCCGTTTTATGCCGCAAAAAAGCAGCGCCCGAGACAAACGGCCTTTAAATTATAATGGAAAGACTATGATTTGTCAAGCATTTTTTGGATTCTTTTTTACAAACTCCACGCTGTGATCTTCCGCTGTGAAATTGCCCTCCAAACCCTGTGTACAAACGACGTTGCCGTCCTCTTCCACGAGAATGAGTTCAAAGTTCCCCGCCTCTTGCCAAAGAGCAAGCGCGCCCTCGCGCCCGAGGACGAAGCACGCGGTGGAAAGTGCGTCTGCATACGCGCCGTCCGTGGCCATCACCGTGGCGGAAAGCAGGCCGCTGTTTGCGGGGCGGCCCGTCTTGGGATCGAGAATATGGTGGTAATACACGCCGTCCTGTTCAAAACCGCGCTGATACGAACCCGCAGTGACGAGCGAGGCATCCGTAACTTGCAAAGTGCCGAGGTATTCGCTCGTGTTTTGCGGATCTGCCAAGGCAACGGTAAACAGAGAGCCGTCCGTCTTTGTGCCGAATGCGCAGACGTTACCGCCAAAGGAAAGAATGGCGCCGCGAGCACCGAGTGACTTGAGTTTTGCCGCGCAAAGGTCTGCAATGCGGCCCTTGGCTATGCCGCCCAGGTCGAGCACTTGCCCTTCTTTTAAAGTAACGGACTTCCCGCTGACCAAGCTACTGCCGTCCACGGGCTGCAAAAGAACCTCAAGTTCCTCCTCGCTCGGCACGCGATAATCGTCGTCGTAATAACCGTACGCTTCCACCAATGCGCCTACGGTGACGTCAAATGCCCCGTCCGACAATCCGTTGACTTGCGAAGCGGTCTCCAAAAGAAACAGGGTCTCTTCATCAGCAGTAGTCACCGCGCCCGAATTGAGTTTTGCAAGAAGGGCGTCCTCGGCAGTGGGGCTCCAAAGCTGTGCATAAGACAGAGTGAGCGACTCGAGTTCTCTGAGCGCACTCTCCTCCACGCCCCAAGCGGTGACGGTGCAATAGGTGTCAAGCGCAAAGAAAGTGTGGCTCTGCTTAAAATTGACTGCACAGGAAACGATGCAGAACAAAAGCGCAAGCGCAAGGAAAAAGACAAATAAACGTTTCATACTACCTCACTTGAACGTGGACGGGTCGCCGTCCAAGCCGCCCGCACGAGCGCGCGGCCATTAAAAACGGCAGAAAGGTTTTCCGTGCCATACGAGTCGTGGCCTTGGCGTGAATGCGGTCGTGCCAAACGAATTGCACGATATCTTCTCCGACTTACAGTTCACATTTAAGGTATTTTTTCATTTCCGAAAAAGAAAGAGATTCATAAAGACGCAAGGCGGCCTCGTTTTGCGTAAGTGCCTTCAATTCCACACGGCAGGCACCTCTCTCTCGCGCGAACGCCTTGAATGCATCCACGAGCACGGTGGCACAACCGCGGCGGCGATGGCCCTCATCCACAAAAAGTGCGTCCAAAACGGCGACGGGCTTTTGGAAAATGCCTTCAACGTGACAGATAAATCCGTAAAGAAAAGCGACGACTTCCCCACCTTCTTCCGCAAGGAAAAGTTTGTGGCCTTCGAGACCGAGGCGGGACGCGTAATTGTCCGTCACCGCAACCGCGGGATCTAAATTCGCGTCGTACTGCGCCTCGTCGCGAATGAGGCGCGACAAGAGTGCGTCGAGCGTCGGGCAATCTGCGAGAGTTGCTTCTCTGATTTTCATAAAAACTCCATTTCAATTTCTTTCTTACCATTATATATAAAACCGCAAGCTTTGGCAAGCAAAAAGAAAGCAGCCCGATCGGGCTGCTTAATGCCGAAGGGTAACCAGACGGAGCAGAATTGAGGTAAAAGTAAGCAAAAGTAGTGCAACTGATCAGTTAGATAAATTGGAACCGGTCTATCTCTTTTTGTAAATAACCAACTCCGGATTTTCTCCATTTTCTTCGTAAGTGCAAACAAGTAGAAAATCCATATTAGCAACTATCCCGAAACAACGCTCACCACCAAATTCACATTCAAGCTGACTTCCAAGATAGGTGGCATTATCATCAAGAAATTTTACACTTTGGCCGTTTGGGAGCCGGTATTCCAGATTGACAAAACTCCCCGGCAAGACATTAAGGTTTTCAACCTTGGGTAACCCCTCAATATGGAGCAGGGTATTAAATTCGTGGATGAGCTGCCGCTTGAACTCTTCAAACTTTTCTTTTCCGCCGAGTTCCTTATATTTCTCAAAAAAATCAAGAGTATATTCGCCATCTGCATAGCACCACTTGCAGCAATTCTCGTTAAAAGACCCGTCTTTTTCGTGGCTGATATTGCCATCATCAATAGG